>NZ_WJZM01000014.1:0-102647 GCF_021609545.1 Pseudomonas sp. PA-1-6B | reverse complement strand
CAAATGCCAGTCATTAAATAAAGAAGGGGTAACTGTGGGGGGGGCGCTGCCCCCGCCGGGGGCGCAAAGCGGCCAAAAAATGGGCCTGCTGCGCAGTCCAGCGGGAGCAAGCTCCCTCGCCACAAGTCACTGGTTGTCTGCTCTAGCTCATAACTGACTGGCATTAGGGCAAGCGCGCGAAGGCGGAGTGTCAGTCACTGAATCTACAACTGAACCACCGCTATCGCAGGCAAGCCAGCTCCCACAAGGGTCATGCATTGCCCACAGAATCAGCGTCTGGTACAGATCCCCTGTGGGAGCGGGCTTGCCCGCGAAAGCGGTCTGACAGCCCGCCAGGATGTTGGATTAGACCGAGTACATACCCGTTATTCAGGTAAGGACCACAAAGTTGTGTCGATACCTAAGCCTCTAAGGCAAACCCCACCGCCGCCTGCGCATGCAGCGCGGTGGTGTCCAGCAGCGGCAGGGCGCTGTGTTCGGGCTGGATCAGCAGGCAGATTTCCGTGCAGCCAAGGATGATTGCCTGGGCGCCTCGTGCAGCAAGTGCCTGGATCACCCGCTGGTACAACTGGCGCGAGGTGTCACTGATGATGCCCACGCACAGTTCTTCATAGATGATTCGGTGCACCTCCTGGCGTTCATCCACCTCTGGCACCAGCACGTTGAGCCCCTGGGCGGCAAGGCGGGACTTGAGGAAGTCCTGCTCCATGGTGAATGCGGTACCCAGCAAGCCTACCGTCAGGGTTCCGGCCTCCAGAGCCGCCGCCGCCGTGGCATCAGCAATGTGCAGGAAGGGGATCGATACCGCCGCCTCAATACGCGGTGCCACCAAGTGCATGGTGTTGGTACACAGCACCACACAATCAGCGCCCCCGGCCTGCAAGCGCCGTGCGGCATCTTCCAGGATCAGCGCGGCATCGTCCCAACGCCCGGCGTGCTGAGCCTGTTCCACCGGGCCGAAATCCACGCTGTACATCAACACTTGCGCCGACCGCAGCGGGCCAAGACGGTCGCGTACGCGCTGGTTTATAAGGCGGTAATACTCGGCGCTGGACTCCCAGCTCATGCCGCCGATAAGGCCGATGGTGCGCATAGGGTGCTCCTGAAAAAGGATGAGCCTTCACCTTACCCACTCGATGCCGATGAGTCATACGCAGTTGCCGACCCATTCACCGGAGCAGTTCAAGCAACGTGGGTGATCGGTCATTGTTCGGTGTTGGGCGACTCGTCCATACCTGTGAGAAATGACAGTATATTTTTCTGAAAACCCCCTTTCTAATCAGCACGAACGACCCAGCAGCCCCTGAGCTGATGGCGACGCTCCGTTTTCCCCTACGCCGAAAGACCGCCATTGCCGGGTGACCTTCGGATACCTCTCACATCCTGCGTTTTTGATTTCAAATAAAGTCAGCCCTACTGAAAGTTTGATTCCAGAGGAGCTTTTCATGGCAGCGCAACACTGTGAAGGCGACACCGATACCCGCCACAACAGTCATTCGTCACCGGCGCCGCTCACTATTCCCGATATCCAGCTACCTTTCGCCGTTGCACCGCCGCGTGCCGACACTGAACGGCTGCGTGCGCATGCGCTTGCTTGGGCGCAGCGATACGGTTTGATCGGCAGGCGTGGCGCGCATCGGTTGACCACCACGGCACTGCTCGACCTGGGAATAGCATTGTGCGGGCGGGCGCCCACGCACCGAGCGCAGACTCTGGTGTGCTGGTACCTGTGGGCGCTTACGCTGGATGACCGTATTGATGACGGACCCTGGGCGGAAAACGGCGCGCTGGAGCATTTCATCGCCGCCGTGCAGGCGTTGACCGACAGCGGCGATGCTGTGCCGTCAGGTGAACGCGGGCGGTTCGAGGACCCGATGCTGGCTGTTCTGGTCGACGACTTGTGGCCCGAGACCCAGCGTTGGGGCAGCGGGCCTTGGCGGCAGAGGCTGGCGGGGCACTTGATCGAGCATCTGCGCGCGCAGGCGGCGCAGGTACGCATGCGAGAAACCGATACGGCGCTCGCCCTGGCTGAGTATCTGCCGTTGCGCCGGGATTCCTTCGGCGCCCTGTTCTTTTTTGATCTGATCGATGGTGCCGAAGCCCTGGACCCGTACGAGCATCCTGCACAGGTGGAAACGTGGAGCAGGTTGCGTAAGCACGCTGCCGATATCATTGCGTGGACGAACGATATCCACTCGGTTGCCAAAGATGTGGTGTGTGGCGAGCGCTTCAATCTGGTGTCGATACTCGCGCACACCGCTGGCCTGGACTGGCCTGGCGCGATAGAAGCAGCCCATCAGATGGTCAACACGGCAGTTACGCAATTCACGGCAGCCGCTACCGAGCATGCCCTTTACCCGCCGTGCGCTGCGACCGATCCGGACCGGTTGCGTCAGGTTGTCCGGGCGGCGGGGGACTGGCATCGCAGCGTTTCGCGCTATCACCTACAGGCCGATGGCTGCGCGGTACAGCACAGCCGACAAGTGGATCTGGCGCTGACTCCGCCGACCCTCAAGTCCCGCCAGTTCGAAATCGACCCGTACCCCTTGTATGAGCGTTTACGCACCACACTGCCGATCGCGTACGACGAGCCCACCGATGTTTGGCTGGTCAGTCGGCATGTGGATGTCAAAGCCGCGTTGACCCATCCAGGGGCAAGCAATCGCAATTACACCTGGCAGATTGGGCCGCTGCTGGGGCACACCATTGTGACCATGGACGGCTGCGAACACGCCCAGCACCGAGCATTGCTCACCCCGTCGTTTCGCAGCAAGGCGCTGGTGGCGCTCGAAGCGTCTGTCACCGCAGTGACCGCAGACTTGCTGGCGCGTATGCGGGGCCGGCCTCAGGTCGACCTGATTGCCGATTTCACCGCCGCGCTGCCGGTGCGAGTGATGGCTCATGCATTGGGCCTTCCGGCACACACACGGGAGGAGGTGGAGCGGCTCAAGCGTTGGTGTGCCATCGGCTTCGCGTACATGGGCAACTATCGTCAGGACCCAGCGCTGTTGACCGGCGGGTTATCCAACCGAGACAGTTTTTACGACTTTATCCAGCCCTACATCGACGCTCGGCGTATAGAACCCAGGGACGACTTGATTTCACAACTCCTGGCGGCACGCATTGACGACCAGCCATTGTCCGAGTCCTTTGTACGGTCCTATTGCGCGATCCTGATGACGGCGGGCAGCGAGACCAGTCACGGCGCCCTGGCGAATCTGATTGTCAACCTGTTGAGCGAACCTGGCGTGAAAGAGGCGGTGATCGCTGATCCAGCACTGATGGACAACGCCCTCACCGAAACCCTGCGACGCAACCCGCCATTGCAACTTGTGCTGCGGGAGGCGACTGAACCGCTGCAACTGCCGTCGGGAACAATTCCTGGTGGCGCAACCCTGGCCTGCCTGATCGGTTCGGCCAACCGTGATCCGGCCCGGTTCAGCGACCCGGACACCTTCAATATGTTGCGCGCCGAACAGGCGACCAGCCATTTCGCTTTCGGAGCGGGGCGCCACTTCTGCCTGGGCTCCATGCTCGCTCGGATGGAGATCACGATTGGCGCGCGCATGCTGCTGCAGACCTTTCCCAACCTACGCTGGGCTCCGGGGTTCAAGCCCGAAGAGCGCGGGTTTCTCAATCGCTGCCCTGATCAATTGGAGGTCGTGCTTTGACCACATCTGTTTTCACCGAGCAAACCGGCTACACCCGCAGCTATCTCGCGGACCAACACGCAGGCCAATTGGCGAGGTTGCAAACCCTGGAGCGCGCCTTTGACCCGTTAAGCCATAGGGTTTTTGAACTGTTGGATCTGCCGGACGCGCCCGCCATCCTTGATCTGGGCGCCGGTGCCGGATCGCTCGCGGGCTGGTTGAGCCAGCGATATCCCGACGCAACGGTTACCGCCACGGATATCGATACCCGCTTCCTGGTCGATATTCCTGGCATCAAGGTCATGACCCACAATGTCACGACCGATGATTTTCCTGCCGCATCGTTTGACGTGGTGCACGCCCGGGCGCTGTTGTGTCACCTCACTGACCGCGAGGAGATAGTGACGCGAGCCGCCACTTGGTTACGTCCCGGAGGCTGGTTGGTGATCGAAGATGTGAGCCTGCAACCGAGCCTTGGAACGACGAACCCGTTGTTGCGCAAAGTCGCCCAGGCCGGAATCACACTGTTGGAACAGTCCATCGGGTCGGACATGTTTTGGGCCGATGGGCTGCCTGATCGGCTACGTGACCGGGGGCTAGTCAACGTGGGGCATCGAACCCTCGAAGGCCGAATCGGCGACAACAGCCCGGCAGATGCCTTCTGGGCAGCAACCACCGCTCAGGCAGGGCCTGCATTGTTGGAACTTGGGTTACTCACCCAAGCCGACCTGGATGCCATGGCCATGCTGCGTGCCGATCCAGCGTTCACCGACGCCGCGTTGACCTTGGTCAGTGCCTGGGGACAAATTCTTTAGCTTGATACTGTGTGGCGCGAGCGCCTCATTGCACAGAAGGAGATCCAGCATGATCCACGAGGTAGTGTTAGTCGACGCACAGGATGTACAGATTGGCGTGTGCGATAAACGCGATGCTCACCTGGGAGCAGGGCAGCTTCATCGCGCTTTTTCAGTGCACTTGATTGACAGCCGTGGGCGTCATCTGCTTCAGCGTCGGGCGGCGGATAAAATGCTCTGGGCAGGTTTCTGGTCGAATGCTTGCTGCAGTCATCCGGCACCTGGCGAGTCTATTCTGGATGCCGCCTCTCGTCGTCTGCGTGAAGAGCTAGGCGTCTGGGCTTCGTGCCGTGCGCTCTATCACTTTGAGTATCATGCTTTGTTTGGCTCGATCGGCGCCGAGCATGAACTCTGTCATGTGCTTGTTGCTCAATCTGACGCTGAGGTCTCGCCCGTCCCAGAGGAAGTCAGCGATATCAAGTGGCTGACCCGCGCCGAAATAACGGCCCAGCTTGCAGAGCCCCGAGCGCCATTCACGCCCTGGTTTCGAATGCAGTGGCAGCGCCTTCTGTCAGAGCATCCTTCGTTCGATGCGCCCAGGGCCGAAGCCACGCTCCCACCGTTGGGTCGCGGAGCATCAGGTAGATAGGCGTCGGCTGCCAGGTGAGTTTTTGGAACTGTTTTGCGTAGGAATACCACTGATACGCAGGTCACTGGCCTGCCGTCAGGCGAGTAGACAAATTCCAAGTTTCCATAGGACTACCTCATGAATATTGATCCGAACATTGCTTTGGCAAGGGCACACGCCACCAGCGAGGCGCACAGGGCTGTCGTCGGGATTGCTCATGCAGACGAGCGCGGCAATAAAAATAAACATCGCCAAGTTTCATTGTCCATGGACCAAGTATTAGAAGGGTCAAAAGGTGCAGCCGGATTTGCCGGTTCACTCGGTTCCGGGGACCCTGCGGAGGTGACGTATGAGTTCGCCAATCATGCCGAAACGGGAGGCGCGACCAGCCAGTTCACAGAAGCACAAAAAGGCGTGATCCGTGAGACCCTGAATAATTTCAGCGATACTGCAAATATTCGGTTCAAAGAGTCTGTCAATGCAAAATCCCATCATATGCAGATCAAGGTCGATGGCAGTAGCTTCAAGTGGCAGGCGCCCTGGTATAAACCCGTGTCCGATGCCGAGCCCGGCAGGGTGCAGGTATCGCTGAGCCAGCGCCATGCAGATGGGCTGGAAAAGCCCAATAGTTTTGGGCGTCACATCATTGCAAAGGCGGTGGCCTTTAAATTAGGTCTTCCTGACCCAGCGTCCGCAGTATCGAGAAGCAACTACTCGGAAAATACGCTGGCTTACACGGTAAGGAGTCCTCATTTGGAAAGTCGCTCAGACCATCGCTTTAGTAAAGCCCATGGTGAGGAAATTCAGTATTCAAGTGCGCTGATGATGGATGATATTGCAGTCACGCAAGATAAATTCGGTGCGAACCTCCAAGCGCGTACCGGAGATACGACGTATGGCTTTAACTCCAATGCCGACCGTGACGTATTCAAACTGCAGTCGAGCGACGACTTGCCGGTGTTTTGCGTGTGGGACGCCGATGGTAATGACACCTTCGATTTCTCCGCCTTCAGGCAAGATCAGGTTCTCAACTTGAAATCGGGCAGTTTCTCTAATGTTGGGGGAGGCCTAGGCAACGTTTCGATCGCCAATGGCGTCACCATCGAACGGGCTATTGGCGGTGCTGGCAATGACATTTTAATTGGCAATGACGTCGGTAACGAACTGGAGGGCGGTGAGGGCGATGACATTTTTTATGTCAAGGCGAACTCTGGCTTTAACCGGCTGACAGGCGGGCCGGGTAAAAATACCTTCGTTATCGGCGCGAACGACTCATCTGCCAGCTTCGCAAACACCGCAATAATGGATTTCGTCAGCGGCAAGGACAAATTGGATATTTCAGCCCTGCGCGCAGCCCACCCTCGGCTCAAAGTTACCAACGAATATTATCGCAGCTATAATGTCACCATTTTGCGTTTCGATTTCGATGGCGACAAAAAAGAAGACTTCATGGTAAACATATATGGGCGAATCGCGGACTCCGATTTCCGCTTCTGACCTGAATGTTTAACGCATGTACTGGCTGGCGCCGAGCGAAATCAGGTGTGCTGCCCAAGTATTGGCTATACCTATAGCTCATTCTTACGATGATGGTCGCCAGGGAGTTCACTAATGAAGCTAAGGCTAATGATCGGCACATTGTGTGTCGCCTCGCTCGGTTTGGTTGGTTGCGCGAGCAAAGTGGTGCAACCGAATGAGTATTCAGGGTTTCTTTCCAACTACAGCCAGCTCAAGGAGGCCAGGTCACCGTCGGGGGCCGAGGTGATGCGCTGGGTTGATCCACAGCTGGACCTGAGTCGCTACACCGCGGTCTACATCGAACCCACTCAGTTTTACCCCAAGCCCCAGGCCACTTCCCGAATTCCCGAGAGCACGTTGCGGGGCATCAATGACTATTACAACCAGGCGCTCAAGCGCGAGCTGGCTCAGTCACTGCCCGTGGCCAATGCCCCAGGCCCAGGGGTAATTGTTGTGAGAGCGGCGATTACCGCCGTGAGCAGCAAGACCGAGAGTCTCAAGCCATATGAGTTTATTCCCGTCGCCCTGGTGGCCGCGGCAGTGAGCACGGGCACCGGCATTCGCGACCAGGAGACCACCCTGGGCACCGAGGCGCAGTTCCTCGATGGCGCCACTCATAAAGTGCTGGCCCAAGTGGTGCGCAAAGGTACCGGCAAGCCGCTGGCTAATGACTCCC
Organism: Pseudomonas sp. PA-1-6B; assembly: GCF_021609545.1. Taxonomy (NCBI): domain Bacteria; kingdom Pseudomonadati; phylum Pseudomonadota; class Gammaproteobacteria; order Pseudomonadales; family Pseudomonadaceae; genus Pseudomonas; species Pseudomonas sp. PA-1-6B. The sequence continues at coordinate 95,381 of NZ_WJZM01000014.1, read as the reverse complement.
AAGTGATGAAGGCCGACGATGTGAAAAGCGTCATCGACGGTTGGGCGTCGGACCTGCACCAGTCCTACGTGAAACTGAAAAAACACTGAGTCAAAAAAAAGCGCGGCGGGTCATCGCCCGTCGCGCTTTTTTATTTGCAGAGCTTATTTAAGCGGCGTCAACGCTGGTAGCTTCCACTGGCCGCTGGCAACTTCGGGCTTGGGCAGATAAATGCGCAAGACCGCGTAAAACGGGCCGGGTGGGGCCGGCAACCAGTTGCTCTGCTCAGCCTTGGGAGGTTCGTGGTGCTGCAGCGCCAGGGTCAAGCCACCATCGGCATCGAGCTTGAGGGTCGGCAGCATCTGCGAGTTGATCAGGTAGCGCTTCTTGTGGTTTGGCACCAGCAGTTTGGTCTTGGCGTCGTACATCGTCAGCGACCAGAACGCATCAGCCGGCGGCAACTGGTCCTTGGCAAAATGCACGGTGTAGCTGTGGCGTGCACCATTGGCCGGTTTGCCCTCGCTGTCGATGACGTAGCTCAAGTGCGCGGCTTCATCACTGGAGTTGCCGAACATCCCCAGCTCGGCACCGGCGTAGCGGTACAGGTAGTTGTTTTGCAGGTGGTCACGGCTGCCGTACAAGTCTGCGCCGGTCACTTGGCGAGTGTCGACCTTGGCCTTCTTGAACGCGGCGAACTCAGCGCGGCCATCGGCGATGCCATCTTCCAGGGCCTTGCGCTGCTCGGCGGTCAACTGGTTGACCTTGAACGGCGCGCCCGGGGCAATACCGATCCTGGCAAAGCGCGCCAGCAAATCTTTTTCACTGTCCTGGGGCGCGGCGAAGGCCAGCATGAAGTTCAGGTAGCGAAACAGTTGCGGGCCTTCGGTCATGGTCGCCATCGGCTTGGGCCATTGGACCTTCGGCACGTTGGCGGGGGCGGGTTGCTTCACATAACTGCTCAGCGCCTGCACCTTGTAGCCGCTCTGGATCTGCTTGACCTTGCCCAGGTCTTTATCATCAAACAGTTGCGTGCGGTAAAGCGCGTAAGCGATGTTGCTTTCGCTGTAGACCACACGGTCGATGTCCACCGGCTGCTGACCTTTCCAGTCTGGCCCGGCGATCATGTAGTGCCCGCCGTTATTGCCGGTACTGCGGGTGCCCAGGTAGGCGAAATTCTGCGTATAGAGGTCGATCAACTGCACCGAGTAATAGCGGTCGTCTTCAATCTTGGGCAGGGTCAGCACCAGCGGCTCTTTGCGCAAGTCCATCCACACGAACGAGTACGGCGTGTCGACGTTAGGAGTGGTAACTGCGTTGTCCTTGGGGGTGAGCACCTGGGCGCTGTTGTCGATACGGTTGAACGGCGCCTTGAAGTGGGCACCGCCTTTATCAACGGCCTGGGTGTAGAGCGTCTTGTACATCTGCACCACCGGGAAGCCGTACAAGTAGGCTTCCTTGGCGATGGCCCTGGCTTCGCTGGGGCTGGCGGTGAAGTCAGCCCAGGCGCCGGAGCTCATGAGTATCGAGAGGCTCGCCAACAGCAGGCGCGTCGGTTTTCCAATCATGTTGTTGCGTCCTTCCTGAGTGCTATCTGAGAGCGTGGCGTGAAGGCGCTGAGTTTCCTGTTTTATCGGCCGGTCGTCACGTTAATCTCTGCAAAGGACGATGGAGAAGGGGCGTTAGAGCATGGATTTGACTTTGTCACGCAACTGATCGATCGAAAACGGCTTGCCAATCACCTGCATGCCGTCGGGCACATCAATGTTTTCGGCATAGCCGCTGGCAAACAGGATAGGCAGGGTAGCGCGCAGTTCACGGACCTTGGCTGCCAGTTGTTTGCCGTCCATGTCGGGCAGGCCAACGTCGGTCATCATCAGGTCGATGATCTGGTCGATATTTTGCACCTGCGCCAGTGCTTCCCCAGCATCCGCGGCTTCGAGCACCTTGAACTCCAACTCTTCGAGGACATCGACGATCAGCATGCGCACGATGGGGTCGTCTTCGACTACAAGGATGGTGGAGGTGTGGGACATAGTGAACTTTCCTGAACAGTGGGAGCGCTGGGCTTAAAGGCAACTAGATTGTGAGTAATAACAATGCCAGCAAGTTCCGAAGCAATTGCTGGCATTGTGACCTTAGCGAGGCAAAAAGTCCCGTCAGCTTGCGTGATGGCTCACAAAGGTACCGGCGCCATGCGCTTGACCGCATTCGCTGCCAATCAACGCACAAACATAGCGTTGAGCGATGTTATTCGGGCAAACTTGCGGTTTTCCCGCATTTGGCCAAGGCATGCCCATGACACCCGCGTCGTCCGTCGATGAAAAAAGCTTTCGTACCCTGCTGAGCCGAAACGTGGCCCTGCCCTTGGGCGTGGGCGTGCTCAGCGCGGTGTTTTTCGTCTGCCTGATTACCTATCTGCTCTCGGTGATCCAGTGGGTGGAGCACACCGACCGCGTCATTAACAACCTCAATGAGACGTCCAAACTGACGGTTGACCTGGAAACGGGCATGCGCGGGTTCCTGATCACCGGTGACGAGCACTTCCTTGATCCGTACGAAGTGGCCAAGCCGCGGATCATTGCCGACCTGCGCAATTTGCAGGATCTGGTGGCCGACAACCCGCAGCAGGTCGACCGACTCAAGCGCTTGGAAACCTTGCAAACCGAATGGAACAACTACGCGCAGTCGATGATTGAGCTGCAGCGCAACAGCGGTGATTACCGTGGCGCGGTCAAGGCGGGCCGGGGCAAGCGGCTCACCGATGAAATTCGCAAGGAATACGAAGACGCGGTGGCGATGGAGCAGCAGTTCCGTATCACCCGTAACGCAGAAGTCACCCGCACGACGGTGATCAGTGTTGCGCTTTACCTAGTGTTTGTACTCGGGCTAAGTGGTTTTCTGGCCTATATCGGCAGGAAGAATTTAGTTTCACTTTCAAATAGTTACAGTGCAAACCTCGCGTCACAACAGAAGATTGCGCGGCGCCTGGAGCAAACCGCCTGGCTGCGCAATGGCCAGACCGAACTGGCCGAGCAAGTGTTGGGCCAACTGACCCTGAACATGCTGGGACGCAATATTCTGCAGTTCTTCGCCCAATACATGGGCTCGGCCGTCGCGGCGCTGTACGTGCGTGAAGAACACGGCGGCCTCAAGCGTGTGGCCACGTATGGCTTCTCCCGCGAGCAGGAACAACAGGAACAGTCGATCTACAGCGACGAAGGCATCGTCGGGCAGGCCGCCCAGCGCGGTCGCCTGATTCGCCTGGACGATGTGCCGGTGGATTACTTCAAGGTCAGCTCGGGACTGGGCGAGGGCGCGACCCGTAGTGTGTTGGTGGTGCCCACCAGCGATGACGACCGCGTCAACGGTGTGGTCGAGCTGGGTTTCCTGCGCCCGCTGGATGAGCGTGATATCGAACTGCTGGAACTGATCGCCGGCAATATCGGCACCTCCATCGAAGCCGCGCGCTATCGCCAGCGCTTGCAGGAAGTGCTGGCCGAGACCCAGCAGCTCAACGAAGAACTGCAAGTGCAGCAGGAAGAGCTCAAAACCGCCAACGAAGAGCTGGAAGAACAGTCGCGCATCCTCAAGGAATCCCAGGCCCACCTGGAAACCCAGCAGGCTGAGCTGGAGCAGACCAACGAGCAACTCGCCGAACAGACCCAGACCCTGGCCGAACAGCGCGACGCCATGGACCGCAAGAACATCGAGCTGAACCAGGCCCAACTGGAGCTGGAAGACCGTGCCGATGAGCTGCAGCGTTCCAGCAAGTACAAGTCCGAATTCCTGGCCAACATGTCCCACGAGCTGCGTACACCGCTGAACAGCTCGCTGATCCTGGCCAAACTGCTGGCAGATAACCCCCAGGAAAACCTCAGCGCCGAGCAGGTGAAGTTCGCCGAGTCGATCTATTCAGCCGGCAATGACTTGCTCAACCTGATCAACGACATCCTGGATATTTCCAAGGTCGAAGCCGGCAAGCTGGAAGTGCGCCCGGAAAACGCTAGCGTCGAACGCCTGGTAGATGGCCTGCGTGGCATGTTCGAGCCACTGGCAATGGACCGCAAACTGGGCTTCCAGGTGGACGTGCAGCAAGGCTCGCCAACCCTGCTGTTTACTGATCGCCAACGCCTGGAGCAGATCCTCAAGAACCTGTTGTCCAATGCCATCAAGTTCACCGAACAGGGCGAGGTCAGTCTGTCGGTGTCCCGCGCGCCGGGGGAGGGCATTGCCTTTACCGTGCGCGATTCCGGCATTGGTATCGCCCCGGATCAACAGGAAAGCATCTTCGAAGCCTTCCGCCAGGCCGACGGCACCACCAATCGCCGTTACGGCGGTACAGGCCTGGGCTTGTCGATTTCCCGTGACCTGGCCACCTTGCTGGGCGGCTATATCAGTGTGACCAGCGAACCGGGCAAAGGCAGTATTTTCACGCTCGTATTGCCTGAACAGTATGTCGAACGCGACGAGGACGCGGCGCCGATCGAGCCACCGCGCCAAGTGGTGGTCGCACCAGCGCCTGCGCCGGTCAAGGTGTCGCCATTGCCGGTGGCCGACGCCAGGCTGATCCCACGCTTTGCCGACGACCGCGAAAAAGCACCGTTCAGCACCCGCTGCATCCTGGTAGTGGAAGACGAGCCGAATTTTGCGCGAATCCTGTTCGACCTCGCTCACGAGTTGGGTTACCACTGCCTGGTCGCCCACGGTGCCGACGAGGGCTACAGCCTTGCCGAGCAGTACATCCCTGACGCGATCCTGCTGGACATGCGCCTGCCAGACCACTCCGGACTGACCGTGCTGCAACGCCTCAAGGAACACGCCAACACGCGCCATATCCCCGTGCATGTGATTTCCGTGGAAGACCGCGTCGAAGCCGCCATGCACATGGGCGCCATCGGTTATGCCGTCAAGCCCACTACCCGCGAAGAGCTCAAGGACGTGTTTGCGCGCCTGGAAGCCAAGTTGACCCAGAAGGTCAAGCGCATCCTGCTGGTGGAAGACGATGACCTGCAGCGCGACAGCATTGCCCGCCTGATCGGCGACGATGACATCGAGATCACCGCCGTAGGCTTTGCCCAGGAAGCCCTCGACCTGCTGCGCACCACTATCTACGACTGCATGATCATCGACCTCAAGTTGCCGGACATGCTCGGCAACGAGCTGCTCAAGCGTATGGCCACCGAGGACATCTGCTCGTTCCCGCCAGTAATCGTCTACACCGGGCGTAACCTGACCCGGGATGAAGAGGCCGAACTGCGCAAGTATTCACGCTCGATCATCATCAAGGGCGCGCGCTCGCCCGAGCGTCTGCTGGATGAAGTCACGCTGTTTCTGCACAAAGTCGAATCCCAGTTGTCCCATGATCGCCAGAAGATGCTCAAGACTGCCCGCAGCCGCGATAAGGTCTTCGAGGGGCGCAAAATTCTGTTGGTGGACGACGACGTACGCAATATCTTCGCCCTGACCAGCGCCCTGGAGCACAAAGGCGCGGTGGTGGTGATCGGGCGTAACGGCCAGGAAGCCATCGACAAGCTCAATGAAGTGGACGATATCGACCTGGTGCTGATGGACGTGATGATGCCGGAGATGGACGGTTACGAGGCCACCGCCTTGATCCGCCAGGACCCACGCTGGAAAAAACTGCCAATCATTGCCGTGACGGCCAAGGCCATGAAGGACGATCAGGAACGTTGCCTGGCAGCAGGCTCAAACGATTACCTGGCCAAGCCGATTGACCTGGACCGCCTGTTCTCACTGATTCGCGTATGGCTACCGAAGATGGAACGCATTTAAGTGGAGCAGTGTTTCTTGGATAAGAGCAGCGATATTGAGCTGCGCCTGTTGATCGAGGCGATTTACCTCAAGTACAGCTATGACTTTCGCGACTACTCGGGCGCTTCGGTCAAACGCCGTGTGGCCCATGCCTTGCGTCAGTTCGACTGCGCGACCATTTCCGCACTGCAAGAGCGCGTGTTGCACGACCCCGCCGCGTTCATGCAGTTGCTGCAATTCTTGACCATCCCGGTGAGCGAGATGTTTCGCGACCCGTCGCACTTCCTCGCGATTCGCCAGGAAGTCGTGCCGCTGCTCAAGACCTACCCGTCGATCAAGATCTGGATCGCCGGCTGCAGCACGGGCGAAGAGGTGTACTCCATGGCCATCCTGCTGCGTGAAGAAGGCTTGCTGGAACGCACCATCATCTACGCCACGGACATCAACCCCGCGTCGCTGGATAAAGCCAAGCAGGGCATCTTTTCCCTGGAGAACGTGCGCGCCTATACCGCCAATTATCAGCAGGCCGGCGGGCAACGTTCATTTGCTGACTACTACACGGCGGCTTACGATTACGCGATCTTCGACAAGACATTGCGCGAGAACGTGACCTTTGCCGACCACAGCCTGGCGACCGACAGCGTCTTCTCAGAAACTCAATTAATTTCATGTCGTAACGTATTGATTTATTTCAATAAAAAATTGCAAGATCGAGCGTTTGGCTTGTTTCATGAGTCGCTGTGTCATCGCGGCTTTTTGGTGTTGGGCAGCAAGGAAACCCTGGATTTTTCCGCCTACAGCAAACAATTCGAGCCCTTGGTCAAGCAGGAACGGATCTACCGAAAATCATGAGCGACGCACCAGACACCCCGATTTCGGGGATCGAAGCCATCGTGGTCGGCGCTTCCGCCGGCGGCGTTGAGGCGTTGCTGAGTGTTTTCGGCCAGTTGCCGAGCACCTTCGCTCTGCCGATCATTGCGGTGCTGCACCTGCCGGACGAGCGCCGCAGCCAACTGGCAGAAGTCTTTGCCCGGCGCCTGAACATCCCGGTCAAGGAGGCCAGGGACAAAGAAGCGCTGGAGGCCGGCACCTTGTACTTTGCCGGGCCCGGTTATCACCTCTCGGTAGAGCAGGACCGCAGCCTGTCCCTGAGCCAGGAAGACCGGGTGCACCATTCCAGACCCGCCATCGACTACCTGTTTTCCTCGGCGGCCGATGTGTATGGGCCGCGCCTGCTCGCCATTTTGTTGACTGGCGCCAACCAGGACGGCGCAAGCGGGCTGGCCCACGTCAAGCAATCGGGTGGCATTACCATCGTGCAGGACCCACAAGAGGCACGCATTGCCGTCATGCCCCTGGCGGCCCTGGCCTTGCACACACCTGACCATATTCTTTCCTTGAGCCGAATCGGCTCATTGCTGGCTTCCCTGGAACCCTTCCCATGTTAAGTACTGTCCAGGCCAAACTGCTGATCGTCGACGATCTGCCGGAAAACCTGCTGGCCCTCGAGGCGCTGATCAAGCGTGAGGATCGCCAGGTCTTCAAGGCATTGAGTGCCGACGAGGCGTTGTCCCTGTTGCTGGAACATGAATTCGCCATGGCGATCCTCGACGTGCAGATGCCTGGCATGAACGGTTTCGAACTGGCCGAACTGATGCGCGGCACCGAAAAGACCAAGAACATCCCCATCGTGTTCGTCAGCGCCGCTGGGCGCGAACTCAACTACGCCTTCAAGGGCTATGAAAGCGGCGCGGTGGACTTCCTGCACAAGCCGCTGGATATCCATGCGGTCAAGAGCAAGGTCAATGTGTTCGTCGACCTGTATCGCCAGAGCAAGGCGATGAAGCTGCAAGTTGAAGAACTGGAGCGCAGCCGCCGTGAGCAGGAGCTGTTGCTCACGCGCCTGCAGGCCACCCAGGCCGAGCTGGAGCAGGCGGTGCGCATGCGTGACGACTTCATGTCGATTGTTGCCCACGAAGTGCGTACGCCCCTCAACGGGCTGATCCTGGAGACCCAACTGCGCAAGATGCACCTGGCCAGGGACAACGCCGCGGCGTTTACCCTGGACAAGATGCACGCCATGGTGGACCGCGATGAGCGCCAGATCCAGAGCCTGATCCGCCTGATCGAGGACATGCTCGACGTGTCGCGTATCCGTACCGGCAAGCTGTCGATTCGCCCGGCACGCATCGACCTGGCGCAACTGGTACGCAACCTGGTGGATAACTTCGCGCCGCAAGTGGCAGCCGCCGAGTCGTCCATGCAATTGCAGGCCGAAAGCCCGGTGGAAGGCTGTTGGGATGAGTTCCGTATCGAGCAGGTGATCACCAACCTGCTGACCAACGCCCTGCGCTACGGAGCCAAGAGCCCGGTGCAGGTGCGGGTGTATACCGAGCATGGCGAAGCGCGGGTAGAGGTACGCGACCATGGCATTGGTATCAGCGAGGAGAACCAGAGGCGTATTTTCCAGCAGTTCGAACGGGTTTCGGCCAACCATTCCGCAGCCGGCCTGGGCCTGGGCCTGTTTATTTCCGAGCAGATCGTGGCGGCCCATGGCGGCACGATTGAGGTCGAGAGTCAGATAGGTGAGGGCGCCCTGTTCCGGGTATGCCTGCCTTTGGAAGTGGCCGAGTGAAATCAATCGTCACCCCGACGCAACCTCTGCGTGACCCCATGGTCGTAACTGCAGCAATTGACCGGACAAAGGCTTCCCATGAGTGAAGATGCACAAGATGTCGTACTGATCGTCGAGGACGACGAATCCATTATGTTTGTGCTGGGCGAGTACCTGGCAGGCTTGGGCTACCGGGTCTTGAAGGCGATCGACGGGGAGCAGGCCTTCGAAATCCTTGCGACCAAACCGCACCTGGACTTGATGGTCACCGATTACCGCCTGCCGGGTGGGATCTCGGGCGTGCAGATTGCCGAGCCGGCAATCAAATTGCGTCCGGAGCTGAAGGTGATCTTTATCAGCGGGTACCCGCAGGAAATTCTGGACTGCCACAGCCCCATCACGCGCAATGCGCCGATCCTGGCCAAGCCGTTCGATCTGGATACGCTGCAGGAGCATATCCAGCGGTTATTGGCGTAATACCCCACAACTTGAGACCCTGCGCATCTCGACGTTTTCCTTTTATCAGGTGGCGTGACCGCCCTAGGCCCTGATCATTTCTCGGACCTTGGCGGTCAACAAATCGAAGGTAAACGGCTTGGTGATCAACTGCATGCCAGGATCCAGGAACCCCCCTCGCACGGCGGCGTGCTCGGCATAGCCGGTGATGAACAATACCTTGAGTTGAGGACGAATCTGCCGGCCGATTTCCGCCAGTTGCCGGCCGTTCATACCGGGTAAGCCGACATCGCTGATCATCAGGTCGATGCGCTGTTCGGATTCAATGATCGGTACCGCCGTATTCGCGTCCCCAGCCTCGATAAACCCATACCCCAGTTCTTTGAGCACAGCGCTGACCAGCACCCGAACCGCGGGGTCATCCTCGACAATCAACACCGTTTCCCCAGCATTGGCAAACGGCAGCAGTGTCGGGTTGAGCGGCGCTTGTGCCTGGGGCTCACCAATGAAACGCGGCAGAAACAGGCTGACCGTCGTGCCTTGGTTGACTTCGCTGTGGATGGTTACATGCCCATGAGACTGGCGAGCGAAGCCGTAGATCATCGACAACCCAAGACCGGTGCCTTGGCCGATGGGTTTGGTGGTAAAAAACGGATCGAACACGCGGCCCATCAGGTGTTGCGGTATGCCGCAACCGTTGTCGCTGACACTCAGCTCTACGTAGTCGCCCGGGGTCAAGGTGCCGTAGGCGGCGGTAAAGACACTGTCGAGGTGGCGATTGGTGGTCTCCACGGTCAGCGTGCCACCCGCGGGCATGGCGTCGCGCGCGTTGATCACCAGGTTGAGCAAGGCGCTTTCAAGCTGGTTCGGGTCGGCTTCGGCGGTCCACAGGGCATCGCTCAGACGCATGTCCAGGCTGATGCTTTCGTTGATGCTGCGTTGCAGCAACTCGCCCATGGCTGCCACCAGTTGATTGATCTGCACGGGCTTGGAGTCAAGCGATTGTCGGCGTGAAAACGCCAGCAACCGGTGTGTGAGGCTGGCCGCGCGATTGGCAGAGGTCACACCCAGGTCGATCAGGCTGTCCAAATCATCCAGTTTGCCTCGGGATACCCGCCTGCGCAGCAGTTCCAGGCTGCCGATAATGCCCGTGAGCATATTGTTGAAGTCATGGGCGATACCGCCGGTCAACTGGCCGACGGCTTCCATTTTCTGCGACTGGCGCAAGGCCTCTTCGTTGTGGCGCAGTTGAGCCGTGCGTTCTTCCACTTGCTGCTCGAGCGTTTCCAGAATGCGCTGCAGCCGCAGTTCACTCTCGCTCAAGTCAATCAACCGGTCCCGTGCTTCGTATTGGCGACGCCGACCGCGCAGCGCGGCGCTCACCAGGCTGATCAGGGTAATGGGGTGGAAAGGTCGCTCCAGAAACGTCACGTTGCCCAGCAAGCCACTGAGTCGGGTGGAGCCGTTCTGCTCTTTGCCGCCATGGTGGGTCATCAGTACGATCGGCAGGTCGGACCACGCCGGCTGCTGGTGCAGTTGCTCGAGCAGTGGTTCAAGGTCTACGCCACGCAGCGCCTCGGCGGCAATGATGAGCAGGCCGGCGCCTTGCGCCAGTTCTTCGCACACTTGCCCCAGGTTGCTGGCGACGATGCCGCTGTAGCCGGCTTCGTTAAGCATCATCAGCGCCAATGAACCATCGCGGCCCATGGGCGCCAGCACGATGGCGCGTTCGGAGACGGGGGACAAGGCCGGCACTAGCCCTCATCCTTGAGCAGAGGGGAGCCGGCGCCCATATAGGTTGGAATGCCGCGCAGCACACCCTGAAAGTTATCCAGGGGAACACCCACGGTCATGCCACGGCTGCCGATGCGATATTCGCGGATAGTCGACTCATGGGAGCCAGTCCTTTTCTTGATGATCGAAATGGCCCGGCGAACTTTGCCCAGAGCCTCGAAATAACGCAGCAGGATCACGGTGTCAGCCAGGTAGGTGATGTCGACCGGCGTCTGCATGTCGCCCACCAGGCCGTGCTGGGCCACCGTCATGAAGGTCGCGGCACCGCGGCGGTTGAGGTACAGCAACAGCTCATGCATATGCAGGATCAACGCGTTTTCTTCAGGCATGGCGGCCTGGTAGCCGTTGATACTGTCGATGACCACCGTCTTGATGCCGCGCTCATCCACGCAGCGACGAACCCGATGCGAAAATTCGCCGGGGGAGAGTTCAGCGGCGTCTACCTGTTCGATCAGCAGGTTGCCGGTGTCCCGTAGCGCGGCGAGATCAATGCCCATGTTTTTCATGCGCTCGAACAGCAGGCCCAGTTCTTCATCGAAGATAAACAGTGCAGCCTTTTCGCCTCGCGCCACGGCGGCGGCGGCGAAGATCATCGAGATCAGCGACTTGCCGGTACCCGCCGGGCCGAGAATCAGGCTGCTGGAGCCGGTCTCGATACCACCGCCGAGCAAAGAGTCCAACTCCTCGATGCCACTGCTCAAGGTTTGACGGTTATAACCACCGCGATGCTCGGCCGCTACAAGGCGCGGGAACACGTGAATGCCGTCGCCCATGATGGTGAAATCATGAAAGCCGCCACGGTATTTCTGGCCACGGTATTTCACGATGCGGATACGCCGACGCTCGGCACCGTAGGTGGGGGTCAGTTCTTCCAGGCGAATCACGCCGTGGGCCACGCTGTGCACGGTTTTATCCAGGGTCTCGGTGGTCAGGTCATCCAGCAGCAATACGGTGGCGTCATAGCGTACGAAGTAGTGCTTGATCGCCAGGATCTGCCGGCGATAGCGCAAGGAGCTTTGCGCCAGAAGGCGGATCTCAGACAGGCTGTCGACCACCACGCGGGTTGGCTTGACCCGTTCTACCACTTCAAAGATCTGGCGGGTGGCTTCACCCAGCTCCAGGTCGGAGGAGTACAGCAGACTTTGCTGGTGATCGGCGTTGAGCAGGCTTTCCGGTGGGGTCAGCTCGAAGATATGAATATGCTCATCCAGGTCCCAGCCGTGGGATTTGGCACCCTGGCGCAGTTCGTGCTCGGTTTCGGACAGGGTGATATATAAGCAACGTTCGCCGTTCTGCGCACCGGCCCGCAGAAAATGCAGGGCCACGGTGGTTTTACCGGTGCCGGGTTCGCCTTCGAGCAAAAACACGTGGCTTCGCGATAGCCCCCCGGCAAGAATGTCATCAAGACCTTCGACGCCGGTGGCCGCCTTTTCACTCAACAGCTGTTTGGATGTACTCAAGAAGTGCCCTCAGGTCACGTACAAGTAGAGGGGCACGCCGAATGGGACGCGCCATATTCACTTGACCGTAGTGGCCACTGGCGGTTCAACGTTTTGAATGATTTGTACGAAGAGAGGGCGCTTTTACAAGTTTTTGCAGTGCTGAACTGATCGCAGGTCAGAGGCCCTGCTGTAGCGCCGGATCATCCGGGTTCTGTTGCTCCAGTTGAGCGAGCAGCACCTGGACGTTCTGCAACTGGCCGGTCTCTTTCCAGTAGTTGACCAGCAGCACGCGGGCTTTGCGGTTGGCGGGGTGACGCTGGACGATTTCTTCCAACTGGCGCTGGGCTGCCTCTACTTCGTCCTGGGCGTGCAGGGTCGTGGCCAGGTCGTAGCGATAATCCGGGTTGTCCGGCGCAAGCTCCACCGCCTTGGACAGGCCGAGCAGGGCGTAGGGCCGCTCGCCATGGTGCAGCAGCCACATGCCCAGAGCATGTTGCAGGTAGGCCGATTCGGGGTGCGCAGCCAATTGTCGGGCCAGCAGTTGACGCGACTCGTCAGTCTTTCCTTGTTTGTCCAGCAGTTCGATTTGCGATACCACCGCTTGCAGGTTGTCCGGCTGCAAGCGCATTGCCTGCTCCAAGGCGTTTTGCGCCTCCGGCAGCAGGGCGCTGTGGATGTATAGGCGCGCCAATTGAATCCAGCCTTCAGCCGTTTCGGGCTGGGCCTTCAGCGTTGTCACGAATTCGTCGAGCACCTGCTGCAGTGGGCCAAAGTACAAACCCAGGGTATCGGGCGACAGGCCGAGCAAGGCGTTGGCGGCGGCAAAGCGCACCGATTGTTCCGGATCGTCCAGCACCGGGCCGAGCAGTAAGGTACGTTGGCCGGTTGGCACTAGGCCGACGATGCTGTGAATCGCGGCTTCGCGCACCAGCGCCGACTCATTGGCCAGGTCTTTGTCGGCCAGTTTCAGCGCCTGGGGGCTGGGGTAATTGGGCAGCTCCGCATGCAAGGCGGCGCGGCGTTCGGGCGACAGGTCCGGCCGGCCCAGCTGTTGGTACAACACACGTGCGGCGCCAGGCTCGCCGTTATGCGCCTGCTTCAAGGCCTTGGAATAGCCATGGGCGATGGCCGGGGCGACGGCCACTGCCGGGGTACGGGAGAAAAACCAGGTGATCAGTACGATCAGCAACAGGGCGCACAGGCCGATGATGGAGTAACGGCGTGACTTTGACATGCAGGCGTCCGAAAGCTTGGGCAGCTAAAAGTGGACAGCTTCGGCCAGCGCAAGGCGAGTGTCAAACCGGTGGTTCAGTAACTGAGGTGGTAACTGACACACCGCCTTCGCGGGCAAGCCCGCTCCCACAGAGATTTGCGCTTGGCGCTGATTCCGTGGGCGATAGATAACCCCTGTGGGAGCTGGCTTGCCTGCGAAAGCGGTGATGCCGTAACAGGTGTGGTAACTGACACACCGCCTTCGCGGGCAAAGCTCCCACAGAAAAGCGAAAAAGCGCCCCGTGTTCACTACGGACTGGCCAAACCAGTCAGCCAAGTTGAAGGCTTTGACCATTGCCGCTGCGCCGCTCTGGAGCGACTATTTCAGCGGTTTATCGAGTTGTAAACGTCCTGAAAATAAAAACACAGAAGGATAGGAAGCGATGCGTGAGTATTTGGCTGCCACCACCGAGTTTGATTACCAGCATACCGTCGACGCCGCACTGGCCGGCAATCTGCAGGCGCTCAATGCCTGTGTGGAATGCTGTGACCGTCACGCGCTGCCGGGGCGCATCGCGTTGTTCTGGGAAGGCAAGGACGGGCGCAGCGCCACCTCTACCTTTACCGAACTGCAGGAGCAGGCCGCACGTTTCGCCAACTTCCTGCTGGCCCAGGGAGTCAAGCGCGGTGACAAGGTGGCGGGCCTGTTGCCCCGTACTGCCGAATTGTTGGTGGTCGTGCTGGCGACGTGGCGCATCGGCGCGGTCTATCAGCCGCTGTTTACCGCGTTCGGCCCCAAGGCGATTGAACATCGCTTGAACAGCTCTGGCGCAGCGCTGGTGGTCACCGATGCGGTGAACCGCCCCAAGCTGGGCGAAGTCGCCGGCTGCCCGACCATCGTCACAGTCGCCGGGGCCAAAGGCGAAGGTATCGTGCGGGGCGACTACAGCTTCTGGGCCGAACTGCCCAATTACTCTTCTCACTGCGAGCCGGTGCTGCTGGGCGCAGAGGAGCCGTTCCTGCTGATGTTCACCTCCGGCACCACCGGCCCGTCCAAGGCGCTGTCGGTACCGCTCAAGGCCATCGTCGCGTTCCAGGGCTATATGCGCGACGCCGTGGACTTGCGCCCCGAGGACGCGTTCTGGAACGTTGCCGACCCTGGCTGGGCCTATGGCATCTATTTCGGCGTGACCGGGCCGTTGTCCATGGGGCACCCGATCACCTTCTACGATGGCCCGTTCACTCTGGAAAGCACCTGCCGGGTCATCAATAAATACTCGATCACCAACCTGACCGGTTCGCCCACGGCGTATCGGCTGTTGATTGCCGGTGGCGAACAGTTCGCCCGTTCGATCAAGGGCAAGCTGCGCATCGTCAGCAGCGCCGGCGAGCCATTGAACCCGGAGGTGATCCGCTGGTTCGCCGACAACCTGGGCGTGACCATCCACGACCATTACGGCCAGACCGAGCTAGGCATGGTGCTGTGCAATCACCATGGTTTGGCGCATCCGGTGCATGTCGGCTCGGCGGGTTTTGCCTCGCCAGGGCATCGCATCGTGGTGCTGGATGACAACCACCAGGAGCTGCCTGCCGGCCACCCCGGCATCCTTGCCATCGACCGCGAGCAATCGCCTATGTGCTGGTTTGCCGGGTACGACGGCGTGAAAACCAAGGCGTTCGTCGGCAAGTACTACCTCAGCGGCGACACCGTGGAGCTGAACCCGGACGGCAGCATCAGCTTTGTCGGGCGCAGCGACGACGTGATCACTACATCCGGTTACCGCGTGGGCCCTTTCGATGTGGAAAGCGCGTTGGTGGAACATCCTGCGGTGGTCGAGGCTGCCGTGGTCGGCAAGCCTTGCCCGGAGCGCACCGAGCTGGTCAAAGCCTTTGTGGTGATCAGTGAGCAATACCGTGCCACCCCGGAGCTGGCTGAAGAGTTGCGCCTGCATGTGCGTCAGCGCCTGGCCGCCCATGCGTACCCGCGGGAAATCGAATTTGTCAGCGACTTGCCCAAGACCCCGAGCGGCAAGCTGCAACGCTTTATTTTGCGCAATCAGGAAATAGCCAAGGCCCAGGCGGCCGTGGCGTGATCCCTTTAAAAGGAAACAACGATGCAGATTGAAAACAAGGTATTCCTGGTCAGCGGCGGCGCGTCGGGCCTCGGCGCGGCCACGGCTGAAATGCTGGTCGCCGCAGGTGCCAAGGTGATGCTGGTGGACTTGAACGCTGACGCTGTGGCCGCCAAGGCCGAGCAACTGGGCGACAACGCCCGCAGTGCCGTAGCAGACATCAGCCAGGAAGCCGCTGCAGAAGCGGCGGTGAAGGCAGCGGTCGAGGCCTTTGGTGGCTTGCATGGCCTGGTCAACTGCGCGGGTGTGGTGCGTGGCGAGAAGATCCTCGGCAAGAATGGCCCGCACGGCCTGGCAAGCTTCGCCCAGGTGATCAACGTCAACCTGGTCGGCAGCTTCAACCTGTTGCGCCTGGCCGCTGCGGCTATCGCTGAAACCGAGGCGAATGCCGACGGCGAGCGCGGCGTTATCATCAATACCGCCTCGGTGGCGGCATTCGATGGGCAGATCGGCCAGGCTGCGTACGCCGCCTCCAAGGGCGCGATCGCCAGCCTCACCTTGCCTGCCGCACGGGAACTGGCGCGCTTTGGTATCCGGGTGATGACCATTGCACCGGGCATTTTCGAAACCCCGATGATGGCCGGCATGACCGACGAAGTCCGCAACTCCCTGGCTGCCGGCGTGCCGTTCCCGCCACGCCTGGGCAAGCCCGCCGAATATGCCGCGCTGGTACGCCACATCATTGAAAACAGCATGCTCAATGGCGAGGTGATCCGTCTCGACGGTGCCTTGCGCATGGCCGCCAAATAAGGAGCAATTGCCATGAACGACCCTATTGTTATTGTAAGCGCCGTGCGCACGCCCATGGGCGGTTTCCAGGGCGACCTCAAAAGCCTGACCGCACCGCAGCTGGGCGCAGCCGCCATTCGTGCGGCGGTCGAGCGTGCCGGTATCGCCACCGATGCTGTTGACGAAGTGCTGTTTGGCTGTGTGCTGCCCGCCGGGCTTGGACAGGCGCCTGCCCGCCAGGCTGCCCTGGGCGCCGGGTTGGACAAGGGCACGCGCTGCACCACCCTCAACAAAATGTGCGGTTCCGGTATGGAAGCGACGATTCTGGCCCACGACTCGCTGCGCGCTGGCAGCGTGGATGTGGTGATCGCAGGCGGCATGGAAAGCATGTCCAACGCCCCGTACCTGCTGGATCGTGCGCGCAGCGGCTACCGCATGGGCCACGGCAAGGTGCTGGACCATATGTTCCTCGACGGCCTCGAAGATGCTTACGACAAGGGGCGCCTGATGGGCACCTTTGCCGAGGACTGCGCCGAGCACAATGGTTTTACCCGGGAAGCCCAGGACGCGTTTGCCATCGCTTCCCTGACCCGCGCACAAGAGGCCATCACCCACGGCAGCTTTGCCAGTGAAATCGTCCCGGTGCAGGTCACCGTGGGTAAAGAACAAAAAACCATTCTGCACGATGAGCAACCGCCGAAAGCCAGGCTGGACAAGATTGCCAGCCTTAAACCGGCGTTCCGTGACGGCGGTACAGTGACAGCAGCCAACTCCAGCTCGATCTCCGATGGCGCCGCGGCGTTGTTGCTGATGCGTGAGTCCGAGGCACTCAAGCGCGGCCTCAAGCCGTTGGCAGTGATCCACGGGCACGCCGCGTTTGCCGATGAGCCTGGGCTGTTTCCGGTGGCGCCGGTGGGGGCGATTCGCAAACTGATGAGCAAGACCGGCTGGGGCCTCGACGAGGTGGACCTGTTCGAAATCAACGAGGCCTTCGCCGTGGTCAGCCTGGTGACCATGAGCAAGCTGGAGATTCCCCACGACAAGGTCAACGTGCATGGTGGTGCCTGTGCATTGGGCCACCCCATTGGTGCCTCCGGCGCACGCATCCTGGTGACGTTGCTCGCGGCCCTGCGCCAGAAGGGCCTCAAGCGTGGCGTCGCCGCTATCTGCATTGGCGGCGGTGAAGCCACGGCCATGGCCGTTGAATGCCTGTATTGAGGATGACCTATGTTGCCCAATGACGAACAACTGCAAATCAGCGACGCCGCCCGGCAATTTGCCCAGGAACGCTTGAAACCCTTCGCCGCCGAGTGGGACCGCGAGCATCGTTTTCCCAAGGAGGCCATTGGGGAAATGGCCGAACTGGGATTTTTCGGCATGCTGGTCCCGGAACAGTGGGGCGGTTGCGACACCGGCTACCTGGCCTACGCCATGGCCCTGGAAGAAATCGCCGCTGGCGACGGTGCCTGCTCCACGATCATGAGCGTGCACAACTCGGTGGGTTGCGTGCCGATCCTCAAGTTTGGCAATGACCAGCAGAAAGAGCAGTTCCTCACGCCCCTGGCCAGCGGCGCCATGCTCGGTGCCTTCGCGCTGACCGAACCCCAGGCCGGCTCCGACGCCAGCAGCCTGAAAACCCGTGCGCGCCTTGAAGGCGACCACTATGTACTCAACGGCTGCAAACAGTTCATCACCTCCGGGCAAAACGCCGGGATCGTGATTGTGTTTGCGGTCACTGACCCCGCCGCAGGCAAGCGTGGAATCAGCGCGTTTATCGTGCCCGCCGATTCGCCCGGTTATACCGTGGCACGGGTGGAAGACAAGCTGGGGCAGCATGCCTCGGACACTTGCCAGATCTTGTTTGAAGACGTGAAAGTACCGGTGGCCAACCGTCTGGGCGAGGAGGGCGAGGGCTACAAAATCGCCTTGGCCAACCTGGAAGGTGGCCGCGTGGGCATCGCCTCCCAGTCGGTGGGCATGGCCCGCGCCGCCTTCGAAGCGGCCCGCGACTATGCCCGTGAGCGTGAAAGCTTTGGCAAGCCGCTGATCGAACACCAGGCCGTGGCCTTTCGCCTGGCCGACATGGCCACCCAGATCGCCGTCGCCCGGCAGATGGTGCATTACGCCGCCGCCCTGCGTGACAGTGGCAAGCCGGCACTGGTGGAAGCGTCCATGGCCAAGCTGTTTGCGTCCGAAATGGCCGAGAAAGTCTGCTCGGCCGCCTTGCAAACCTTGGGCGGTTACGGTTACCTGAACGACTTCCCCCTGGAGCGGATCTACCGCGATGTGCGGGTCTGCCAGATTTACGAAGGCACCAGCGATATTCAACGCATGGTCATCTCACGCAATCTTTAAGGAGCCGATACATGAGTTACGAAACCATCCTGCTTGACGTCCAGGGCCGTGTCGGGCTGATCACGCTCAACCGTCCCAGCGCACTGAACGCCTTGAATGCACAACTGGTCAGTGAGCTGAACCAGGCGCTGGACAGTTTGGAAGCCAACCCTGAAATTGGCTGCATCGTGCTGACCGGCTCGAAAAAAGCCTTCGCGGCCGGTGCCGACATCAAGGAAATGGCCGAGCTGACCTACCCGCAGATCTATATGGACGACTTGTTCAGCGACAGCGATCGCGTGGCCAATCGCCGCAAGCCGATCATCGCCGCCGTGAATGGCTTCGCCCTGGGCGGTGGCTGCGAACTGGCCCTGATGTGTGACTTTATCCTTGCCGGCGACACCGCCAAATTCGGTCAGCCGGAAATCAATCTGGGCGTGCTGCCCGGCATGGGCGGCACCCAGCGCCTGACCCGTGCAGTGGGCAAGGCCAAGGCCATGGAAATGTGCCTGACCGGGCGTTTTATTGACGCGGTAGAGGCCGAGCGCTGCGGGATTGTCGCGCGCATCGTGCCCGCCGATGAATTGCTGGAAGAAGCGCTGAAAGTGGCCGCCCTGATCGCGGGTAAATCCGTACCGATCAGCATGATGGTCAAGGAAAGCGTGAACCGTGCGTTTGAAGTCAGCCTGTCCGAAGGCGTGCGCTTTGAGCGCCGTGTGTTTCATGCGGCGTTCGCGACCCAGGATCAGAAGGAAGGCATGGCCGCATTCGTGGCCAAGCGGGCGCCGGAATTCAAGGATAAGTAACCCCTGCCAAACGCCGCAGAGCAAAGGTGGGAGCTGGCTTGCCTGCGATGGCATCGCCTCGGTTAGCTGATGGACCGAGGTTTCTGCATCGCAGGCAAGCCAGCTCCCACAGGGTTTTGTGTCATGTCCGTTAGAGCTGGTAGTTTTTCAACTCCCTGGCAATCACCATCCGCTGAATCTCGCTGGTGCCTTCGTAAATCTGCGTGATCCGTGCATCCCGGTAGTAACGCTCCACCGGGTAATCCTCCAGATACCCATACCCTCCATGAATCTGCATTGCCTTGGAGCAGACCCGCTCTGCCATTTCCGAGGCGAACAGCTTGGCCTGGGAGGCTTCGGACAAGCACGGTTTGCCGGCAGTGCGCAGGCGTGCGGCGTGGAGGATCAGCAGGCGCGCAGCGTTGAGCTGGGTTTGCATGTCGGCCAGCAGGTTGGCCACACTCTGGTGTTCGATGATTGCCTTGTCGAACTGCACCCGATCACGGGCGTAGGCCAGCGCGGCTTCAAACGCGGCGCGGGCGATGCCCAGGGCCTGGGCGGCGATACCAATGCGGCCGCCTTCGAGGTTGGAGAGGGCGATGGCCAGGCCCTTGCCGCGCTCACCCAACAGATTGGCTTCGGGAACCTTGCATTGGTTGAGGGTGACGGCGCAGGTGTCTGACGCACGAATGCCCATCTTGTGCTCGGTGCGGTCGACCACGAAACCTGGGGTATCGGTGGGCACCAGGAACGCCGAAATGCCTTTCTTGCCCAGGTCCGGATCGGTCACGGCGAACACGATGGCCAACTTGGCCCGCTTGCCGTTGCTGACAAACTGCTTGGCGCCATTGATGACCCATTGGCCGTCACGCAACTCGGCACGGGTGCGCAGGTTATGGGCTTCGGAACCGGCCTGGGGCTCGGTCAGGCAGAAGCAGCCGATGGCTTGGCCGCTGGCGAGCTCAGCCAGCCAGGTGTGTTTCTGTTCGGTTGTGCCGTAGTTGAGAATAGGCCCGCAACCCACTGAATTATGGATGCTCATCAACGCGCCCGTCGCAGCGTCACCGGCGGATATTTCCTCCACGGCCAGGGCGTAGGCGACGTAATCGACATAGGTGCCACCCCATTCTTCCGGGACAACCATGCCTAGCAGGCCCAGCTCGCCCATCTTCGCCACCAGGGCGTCGTCGATCCAGCCGGCTTTTTCCCAGGCTTGGGCATGGGGGGCGATTTCGCCTCGGGCAAAATCCCGCGCCATGTCGCGGATCATCACCTGTTCTTCAGTGTATTCAAGATCTTGCATGGCTTATTTCCCAATCTGCACGAAGTCGCGGAAGAAGCTGTCCACATGGCTGGTATCCAGCGCATGGAGGGTGGGCGGGTTCCACTTCGGAGTCTTGTCCTTGTCGATGATCAGGGCGCGAACCCCTTCGATCAGGTCGCCGCGCTCGAACCATTGGCGATCCAGATGCAGTTCGAGGGCAAAGCACTGTTCCAGTGGCAAGTGGCGGCCACGGCGCAGCATCTCCAGGGTCACGGCCATGGCCAGGGGCGAGCGGGCCTGCATGAGGTTGGCGGTGGTCAGCGCCCAGTCATGGCTATCGGCCACGGTGACTTGTTGCAGTTGCTCGACGATGCTGGGCACGTCTGGCAACCCGAAAAAGTGGTCAATGGCCGGGCGCAAGGCCGCCAAGGGGGCGTCGGGCAATTGCTGCACGGCGAGCTTGGCGAGTACACCTTGCAAGTCCTTGAGCGGCGAGTCGTGCCAGTGCAGGCCGTCGAGCGCCTGATCCAGCTCAACCAACTTGGCGCTGTCGATGTACCAGTCTGCCAACCCGCAGTACAAGGCATCGGCCGCACGGATCTGCACGCCAGTCACCCCAAGGTAAGTACCCAGCTCACCCGGGATGCGTGAGAGGAAATAGCTGCCGCCAACATCCGGGAAGTAGCCGATGGCCACTTCCGGCATCGCCAGGCGGCTGCGTTCGGTGACTACACGCAGGTCCGCGCCTTGCACCAGGCCCATGCCACCGCCGAGGACGAAACCGTCCATCAACGCTAGTACGGGTTTGCGGTAGTGGTGAATGGCCAGGTCGAGGGCATATTCCTCGACGAAGAAGTCCTGGTGCAGGGTGTCGCCTTGCTTGAAGCTGTCGTACAGCGAGCGGATGTCGCCGCCGGCGCAAAAGGCTTTCTCACCGGCGCCGCGCAGTACCACGGCGTAGACCTCGGCGTCGTCGGCCCAGGCCTGCAAATGCGCGGTTAACTGGCGGACCATGTCCAGGGTGATGGCGTTCAAGCCAGCGGGACGATTGAGGGTGAGGTGGCCGATATGGTTGCGCACGCTTGCCAGGACAGCGTCCTGCTGGACCTCGGCGCGGCTTGCTTGGGATGAAACCTGAGCAGTCATCTCTAACTCCCTGCTTTTATTGTCTTTATCAAGATGTTCGCGGGTGAACTCTCTCGTGATCGTACCAGTGCAAATTTGCCCAGTACAACCCGGAATCCTGCAGGTGGTTGTTGCATTTATGCAGTGCCGGTCAAACCCGCCGGCTGGCCAGTACCTCACCGATACTGCGACGCCGGGCATGGCCCTCGGCGGCGTGGATCAGTTGCTCCAACTCTGTCGGTTCGACATCGTAGAACTGCTCCATCTCGGCCAACGCGAGCTTGAGGTCGGCTGCCGTGATGCTCGGCTCGCTCACGGCATTGGCAGTGCCCAGGATAACCGGGGCTGGCTCGGCAAGGCCCTTGGGATAACGCGTGCGCGTGGCATTGTTATAGGCCAGCGCGCAGGCGAGCAGGGCGCCGGCGCCGAGCATCACCGGCGCAAGCTCGTACCAGCCGAGGCCGACCGATGCCGGATCGGCCAGCACCAGGGTCATGGCCAGGCCGCCGGCCGGTGGGTGCAGGCAGCGCAGCCAGCAGATGAGGATCACGGTCATGCCCGCCGCCAGGCACGCGCTGCCCAAGGTGCGCCCCAGGACGCGGGCGACCAGCAACGCGACGACGCCTGCACACAGGTAACTGCCCATGATTGACCAGGGTTGGGCCAGCGCCCCCGACGACACGGCAAACAACAGTACGGCCGATGCGCCAAGAGGGCCGAGCAGGTGCAGGGCCACCTCCATGCCGAACACCTGGGCACAGGCCCAGACACTGAGCATCGTGCCCAGGGCCATGCCGATGGCTGCACGGCTCCATTCGGCGGGACGGGTGTTGATTGCAGCGGGTAACCAGCGAGCGAGCATTGAAAGACGGTCCATAAACAGCGGGCGAAAAAAAAGGCCTGCCTGGTTTCCCGGAACAGCCCTTTGAAGGTTCCAACATTTGGGGGAAGGAACCTGTGCAGTGTGCAGTGCTTGATAACGCGGCGCCAATGCATATTAATGAGGGTTAAATGCAAAATAAATGCAGCTAAAAGGCCTCGCCGTAGGTAATCGGCCCGGAGTCTGCGGGTGTAGCCGGATTGATCTTGCCCAGCACGCGACTATGGTTTTCTTCATTGAACAGACGCGCTTGCAGGTCTTCGCGCAGCCTTGGATCGTCGGCCAGCGGCCCCTTCAACGCCACCAGTGCGTCACGCAACGCCATCAAGCGATCCAGCCTGGGTAAAGGGATGGTCAATAGGTTTTCTCGCACGGCATTGTCCTCTCGATGAAGTAAGCCATCGCGCGCGGGCAGCCTACAACGTCCTTGTTGTCATGAAGTGCCCTGGCCCAAGCGTTTCAGGGCAGTCCTGGCGGTCGGGTGGTAGATAGTAAGTGCACGTGGCAGCGAGTCTACAGTTGGGCTCCGAGCACCGGAAGGGAAAGTGCACCAGCCATTACGCAAACAAATGTAGGTGTTTTCTTGGTACCTATGATGAAAGTCGCCCACTCGTGGAGGAGTGGGCGTGCTTTCTTACAGTGCAGCGGGCAAAGCACTCAAGGCGTCGTGGCTTTTGCCAAGTGCAGCAACACATACGGATTTTTGTCGAACGCTGCGGTGAGCGTCGGCGTGATTGAGCGCAGGCGCGGATCGTCCAGTGCCTGGAAGTCAGCCTGGCTCATGACCAACCATGCCGGTGCCTGGACCGGTTTCAATTCGGCAGGCAATTGGGTAAATAGCGGCACCTTGTCGCAATCGAAGTTGACCATGAACTTGATAGCTTTCGCGTCTTTGCCCAGTGCATGCAACACCAGCGGCGCCGGTTGCTGCTGAACGTGCGCCTTGACGGCAAGGCTGAAGGTGCGGGTGTCGTACACCTGACGTTCCAGGGGTTCAACCACCATGATGTAGGTGGTCCAGAGGGCGAGCACGGCGGCCAAGGCGGGGCCGTAGGTGCGCAGCCGCGAGCGGAGCAATGCCAGCAGGGCCAGCACCTGTAGCGTGCCAAGCACGACGAAGATCAGCTCAAGGTCGGCCAGTGGTTCCGGGTAGCGCCGCCGCGCCACCATCAAGCCAATGGCCAACAGCGTTGGCAACAGCGTCCAGATGCCCAGCATCAAGGCGCGTAGCCACGCAAACAGTCGCCCTTGCGTGACCGCGAAGGGGTACGCGGCAATGATCGCGGCCATCGGCAGCATCGGCAGGATATAGCGCGCTTTCTTGGCTTGGGGGACCGACAGGCCCAGCATCACCAGCACAGCCGCTGCCGCGCAATAGAGCACCAGCTTCAAGGCCGGGGCCGGCGCGCGTCGACCGTTCATCAGCACCGCCAGCAGCACTAACAATGCCAGTGGATAGGCCAGGGCGTAGTTGCCCAGGGAACTGGTGAAGTAATACAGAACGCCGCCCGAGCCTTCGCTGCCATCCATTCGCCCCAGGAACTGCATGCGAATCACGTCATGCATGAAGCCTTCGCCGCCGCTGAGCTTGGCCAGCAGCAGCAACAGACCGACGCACGCCACCAGCAGCGCCAGTGCCAGCAGGCCGAAGCTGAACAGCTGGCGCCACTGGCGGTTGATCAGGTAGTAGCTGCACAACACGCCCGTAGGGATCACCAGGCCGATCGGGCCACGAATGGCAAACCCCAGCAGCAACAGCAAAAACACCCAATGCAGGCGCTTGGCGGCGGCGAAATGATCATGGGCGTAGCCCAGGTAGAACATCGCCAACGCCACGGCGGCGAGCATCTGGTCAAGGGAGACCGCCCGAGTTTCGCTGATGAACGTACTGCTGAGCAGCAGCATCGCAATACTCAGCAGGCCCCAACGTGGCGAGTAGGGCGCGGTGAGGCGATAGACCAGCACCACGATCAGCGCTGATGCGACCGCCGTGGGCAGCCACGCCGTCAGGCTGGTGACCTGGCCCAGGGGCAACGACAGCAGCCACGTCAGCAGGGTCGATGTCGCCAGGTAATCGGCATACGGCTGACCATAGGTGGTGGGAAAGAAACTCGGGCCATGGCGCAGCATTTCCTGGGCAAACAGCACAAAGCGCGAATCAAAGCCGATGATCGCCTGGTGCCAGTTGCCGACGATAAACAGCAGCAGCGCCAAGAGCCCAAGCCCCAGGGACTGGCGGCGGATCGTTGCACGCTGCCCGGACGGTAAGGCGATGTTCACTTAGCAAGCGTCCTTGACCTGTTCCACCCAGTTTTGCTGGGGGATCGGTAACTCGCAGGAGTCGCCGCGGCCGATGGGGAAGTACTTGAAGCCTTTGCGCGTCAGGCGCTCGCCGTCGTACAGGTTACGGCCGTCGAAGATCACCGGGGTTTTCAGGCGCAGGTGAATCAGGTCAAAGTCCGGCGCCTTGAATTGCTGCCATTCGGTGCACACGATCAACGCATCGGCGCCGCCCAAGGTGGATTCCGGGGTGCCCATCAGCATCAGGCGCGGGTCATCGCCGTAGATCCGCTGGGTTTCCTGCATGGCTTCAGGGTCGAAGGCGCGCACATTGGCGCCGGCAGCCCACAGGGCTTCCATCAGCACGCGGCTGGGGGCGTCACGCATGTCATCGGTGTTGGGCTTGAAGGCCAGGCCCCACAAAGCAAAGGTCTTGCCCTTGAGGTTGCCCTGGAAGAACGCGTTGATGCGCTCGAACAGCTTGCTCTTCTGGCGCTGGTTGATGGCTTCCACGGCTTCGAGCAGGTCGCTGGAGCAGTTGGCCTGCTTGGCGCTGTGGATCAGGGCGCGCATGTCTTTGGGGAAGCACGAGCCGCCATAGCCGCAGCCGGGGTAGATAAAGTGGTAGCCGATGCGTGAGTCGGCACCGATGCCCAGGCGCACCGACTCAATGTCGGCACCCAGGTGTTCAGCCAACTCGGCGATCTGGTTGATGAAGCTGATCTTGGTGGCCAGCATGCAGTTGGCGGCGTACTTGGTCAGTTCGGCGCTGCGCAGGTCCATGAAGATGATGCGGTCGTGGTTGCGGTTGAAGGGCGCGTACAGGTCGCGCATCACGTCGCGCACCTCTTCACGCTCGCAGCCGATGATGATCCGGTCCGGGCGGCGGCAGTCGGCAACGGCGGAGCCTTCCTTGAGGAATTCCGGGTTGGAGACGATATCGAACTGCAATTCACGGCCGGCGGCGCGCAGGTTATTGAGGATGTGGTCGCGCAATGTGTCGCCAGTGCCGACCGGTACAGTGGATTTTTCCACCAGGATCACCGGCGCCACGCGATGGCGGGCGACCGCATCACCCACCGACAGCACGTATTTCAAGTCGGCCGAACCGTCTTCATCCGACGGCGTGCCCACGGCAATGAACAGCACTTCACCGTGCTCGACGGCGAGCTTTTCGTCGTGGGTAAAGTGCAGGCGCCCACTTTCCAGGTTGTCCTTGACCATGGCTGCCAGGCCCGGCTCGAAGATGGTCACATGGCCCTTCTGCAGCGACTCGACCTTGCGCTTGTCAACGTCCATGCAAATGACATCGTGACCGACTTCGGCTAATACAGTGGCCTGAACCAGACCAACGTAACCACTACCAAATACACTGATTTTCATGGGGTATTCCTGGGACTTGAGGTGCTAGCACGACGAGAGTTGATAACCAGTACGCCGAGGATGACCAAGGCCACCCCCAGGGTTTTTGAAAGCGAAAAATCTTCGTTGAACACCGGCAGGCTGGCGGCCAGCAAATACACCAACGCGTAGCTGATACTGAGCAGCGAATAGGCGCGGCCCAGGGGTAAGTGCTTCAGTGCGCCGAGCCAGCACAGCATCGACAGCGCATAGGCGATGATCGCCAGCATCACCACGCCCAGGGCGCCCAGGTCGATGCGGTTATCCGTGAAGGCAGCCAGCCATTGGGTGGGAAGCGGCAGACGCGTCATGCTCCAGCGCATGCCCAGTTGGGCACCACTTACCAGGCCGACACTGCCCAAGGCCAGGGCGAAACCCCGTACGCGGCTCATACCTGACGCCCCAGCAAGACCACGCCGGCAATCACCAGCCCCACACCCAGCCAGTGACGGCCATCAATGGGTTCGTGAAACACAAAGCGCGCCATCAGCGTGACCAGCACAAAATTCAGGCTGAGCATGGGGTAGGCAATGCCGACTTCCAGGCGCTGCAACACCAGCAGCCATACAAGCAAGCCCAGGCCCAGGCACACCAGCGCCGACCACAACCACGGCGAGCGCAGTTTCAGTGCCCAGCCGTCTGGCACGCCGCGCCAGCTTTCCACGGCGAATTTTTGCGAGACCTGGCCCATGCAGGTCAGCAGGCAGGCCGTGAGCAGTAGCAGCAGGGTGATCATGGCGCGACCTGCGGGAAAATCAGGATCACGATCTTGCCTTGCGCATATCGCTTGCCGTCAGTAGGCAGCAGTGCGAGTTCTTCTTTTTCGCCGGTGCTATTGACGCGCATCACCACGCCCACCGCGCCCGTACGACGGGTTTCGGCCATCCACGCCTGGATGCGGTTACGGTCGACCAGACGCGGGGCCGTATCCTCGTAAGCCAGGCCGTACTTGACCTCACCCGAGGTGTTGTACAGCGTGATATCGGGACGTTTGAGGCGCCAGGACAGCGCCGAGGCGGCGCCCAGGTCGTTGCTCAGCAGGGCAACGCTGGGTTGCAATTCATCGATGTGATCAATGATGAATTGGTCCGGGGTCTTGTTGTAAACCACCGAATGGGGCAACGCCGCAGGCACCAGCAGCACCAGTAATCCACTGCCGACCAGCGGCGCGGCCCACAATGCCAAAGGGCGCGCCGCTTGCAGCAGATTGACGACGATCCAACCGAACAAAAAGATGAACACCAGCACCAGGCTGAGGGTTTCCTCACCCGGTTCGTATACCGGCTTCTTCAATTGGAACCAGCTAAGGGCCAGCAAGACCAGCACGCCGATCACCAGGTTCAACCAGCCATTGATGCGCAGCACGCGGCCGTGGCCTTGAGCCAGTTTGTCGCTCAGGGTCGAGCCCATCAGCAAGGCCAGGGGGAGCATGCACGGCATGATGTAGGAGGGCAGCTTGCCTTTGGCCAGGCTGAAAAAGGCCAGGGGCATCAACAGCCACAGCAGCAGGAACGCGGTTTTCGGCACGCGACGTTGTAGCCAGGCCTGCTTGAACGCGGACGGCAACAGCGCAACCCACGGCAGCGCGAACGCGACCAGCAGCGGCAAGTAATACCAGAAAGGTTCGGCGTGCTGGGCGTCTTCACCGGCAAAGCGTTGGATGTGCTCGTGCCAGAAAAAGAAATGCCAGTAGTCCGGCTCTTGCAAGTGCACGGCCAAGGCCCACGGCACGCTGACAGCAATCGCCACCACCACGGCGACAGGGCCAAATTTGCACAACTCGCCAAAACGTTTTTGCCAGACGGCGTAGGGCAGGGCGACCAGCACCGGCAGCAACCAGGCCAGGAAGCCCTTGGTCATGAAGCCCATGCTGCACGCCAGGCCCAGCAAGGCCCAGGACCACAAGCGCGCACGCCGCGTGGTGCTGTCGAAACAGAACCACAAGGCCACGCCTGTCAGGTTGACCCAGAAGGTGAACTGCGGGTCCAGGTTGGCATAGCCGCCCAGCGCGGCCACGCTGACGAAGCTCATGTAGAGCAGCGTGCTGACCAGGCTTTTTTGCGGGTCGTTCCACAACCGGCGAGAGACCAGATACACCAGCAGAATGCTCAAACCGGTGCTCAATGCCGAGGCAAACCGCACGCCGAACAGGTTCTGCCCGAAGATCGCCTGGCCCAGCGCGATCATCCAATAGCCTGCGGCGGGCTTTTCGAAGTAGCGAATACCCATGAAGTGCGGCGCGGCCCACTTGCCGGTCAGCAGCATTTCCTGGCTGATTTGCGCATAGCGGGTTTCATCTGGAATCCACAGGCCATGGGTGGCCAACGGCAGCAGGTAGAACACGGCAAACGCCAGCAGGAGCAGGGGCAAAGCCCAGCGGCGGATCATGCCTGCTGCACTCCCAGCCAACCCTCGCGGCCGCTCAATGCGCCGCGCACCAACTGTTGCTGGGGCAGGGTGGTCACATCCGTGGGCAACAGCTCGCCCAAGGGTTTGAAATCAATGCCGCGCTGCCCGGCCTGGGCGAGCAACTGGCGAAAATCATTGGCCATCAGAATCCCTTCTACTTCCGCGTGGATCGTATAGACATTCAGCTTCGACGCGCTGAAGCGCTCGAGAATGAAGCGGTTGAAATCATTGGCAGCCACCACCGGCCCGACGACTTCGTCGAAGGTCGGCAGGTCTACCGGAATTTGTGGGGTGCCCGCGCTGCCATCGGCCAGGGTTGGTCGAAACAGGCTGGTGCCCCGGCAATCGCTGTTGTAGCGAAAGTTGAAGCCTTGCTTGGCTTGCACCACACGCTCATCGGCACGCCAGCCGGCGGCCGCTGAACAGTCGATGCGCTCGCCGAGGATGTCGCTCAAGGTGTCTACGCCGCGTCGAATCTGCTCGACCAGTTGTGCCTCGCTCCAACGCCCGGTGTTGGCCTGCCAGCCATGGTGGTCCCAGGCGTGCAGGCCGACTTCATGCCCGGCCGCCTTGGCCTGGCGCATCAAATGCCCCAGGTCTCGGCCAATCGGCTTGCCTGGCCAGGCAGTGCCGGCCAACAAGATGTCCCAGCCATACAGGCCGGCAGCGTTGGAGCGCAGCATCTTCCACAGGAACTGCGGGCGGATCAGGCGCCACAAGTGACGCCCCATGTTGTCCGGCCCGACACTGAAGAAGAACGTCGCCTTGACCCCGGCTTCGGCCAGGGAGTCGAGCAGCCGTGGCACACCTTCACGGGTGCCGCGGTAGGTGTCGACGTCGATGCGAAGACCTGCCTGCATTACTTTTTATCCGCAATTTCAAGCATGGCTTCACGCAAGAAGAAATCCAGCGTGTTGCCGATGGTTTCGCTCATCTGCACGCTCGGCTCCCAGTTCAGCAGGCGCCTGGCGTTTTCGATGCTCGGCTTGCGGTGCGCCACGTCCTGGTAGCCTGTGCCGTAGAACGCCTTGCTCTCGACGTCGCGGAAACCGGCGAACGGCGGGAAGTTGTGGCGCAGTGGGTGAGCCTCGAACTGACGCAGCAGTTCTTCGCCCAGCTGGCGAATGCTGGCTTCGTTTTCGGGGTTGCCGATGTTGATGATCTGCCCGTCGCAGACGCCATTGTCGTTATCAATGATGCGTGCCAGGGCTTCGATGCCGTCGGCAATGTCGGTGAAGCAACGCTTCTGTTCACCACCGTCGAACAGACGGATCGGCGTGCCTTCCACCAGGTTCAGGATCAGCTGGGTAATGGCGCGGGAGCTGCCGATACGCGCCGAGTCCAGACGGTCCAGGCGTGGGCCCATCCAGTTGAATGGCCGGAACAGGGTGAACTTCAGGCCCTTGTCGCCGTAGGCCCAGATCACGCGGTCCAGCAGTTGCTTGGAGACGGAGTAGATCCAGCGTTGCTTGTTGACCGGGCCCACTACCAGGTTGGAGGTGTCTTCGTCGAAATACTGGTCTTGGCACATGCCATAGACTTCGGAGGTCGACGGGAAAATCACGCGCTTGTTGTACTTGACGCAGTAGCGCACCAGCTTGAGGTTTTCTTCGAAGTCCAGTTCGAATACGCGCAGCGGGTTACGGGTGTATTCGATCGGCGTGGCGATGGCCACCAGCGGCAGCACCACGTCGCATTTCTTGATGTGGTACTCGATCCACTCGGTGTGGATGCTGATGTCGCCTTCCACGTAATGGAAATTCGGGTGGCTGCGCAGGCGCTCGATGGCGTCGGAGCCGATGTCCAGGCCATAGACTTCGTAGCGATCGTCACGCAACAGGCGCTCGGACAGGTGGTTACCGATAAAACCGTTCACGCCCAGGATCAGCACACGGGTACGGCGCGGCTTGCGGCCCGACTCGGCGCCGCGTAGCACGGAGCCATCCACCAGGCCCAGTTCATCGGCCAGGGACGGGCCGGCCAGGTACAGGCCGTTTTCGTTGCGCTGGCCGAACTTGACCACCAGGGAATCTTCACCGCAGGCAATGCGCAGCGGGTTGACGCTGATTACACGGCCAGGCGCCAGACCTTCGTTGCCCTTGACCACGTCGGCTTGCCACACGATCAGCTTGTGCTCGCCCACGGCGCAGAAGGCGCCAGGGTACGGCTGGGTCACTGCACGTACCAGGTTGAACAGTTGCTCGGCAGGTTTTTTCCAGTCCAGCTTGCCATCGGCGGCGGTGCGACGACCGAAGTAGGTGGCTTTGCTCTCATCCTGGGCGGTTTCGCTCAGCTTGCCCTGGGCCAGCTGTGGCAGGGCATCACGCAGCAGCGCCGTGGCCGCATCACGCAGCTTGGCGTGCAGGCTCAGGCCGGTATCGCTGCGCTCGATGGTGACGTTCTGCTGGGCCAGGATGGCGCCGGCATCGGCACGCTTGACCATGCGATGCAGGGTCACGCCAGTTTCGGTTTCGCCGTTGACCAACACCCAGTTGGCCGGGGCGCGGCCACGGTACTTGGGCAGCAACGAGCCGTGCAGGTTGAACGCGCCTTTGCGGGCGGTGGCCAACAGCGGCTCGCTCAGCAGGTTGCGGTAGTAGAACGAGAAGATGTACTCCGGGTTCAGCTTGGCGATGCGTTCGATCCACAGCGGGTGGTTGGCGTCTTCCGGTGCATGTACCGGGATGCCATTGCGGGCGCATAGCTGGGCGACGGAGCCGTAGAAGTTGTTTTCCTTGGGGTCATCGGCATGGGTGAACACGGCGGCGATGTCGTAACCGGCGCTGAGCAGCGCTTCAATGCCTGCGCAGCCAATATCGTGGTAGGCGAATACAACAGCTTTTGAACTCATGACTGGACCTGATCCGAAGAAGAAGTAGAAGTATGGGAAGACACCAGGCCGTCGACCACGACGACTGGAGCCGGTGCTGCCGGTTGGTTGCGCAGCACTTTTTCAATAAAGAAGCGTGGGCGGGCGCGGACATCGCTGTACATGCGGCCCAGGTATTCGCCCAAAAGGCCCATGCCGATGAACTGGCCACCGGTGAACACAAACAACACCGCAAACAGCACGAACAGGCCATCACCGGCCCAGTCGGCGCCGAAGGCCAGGCGCATGACGATCAGGGCAAAGGCAAACAGCACGCCCAGCGCCGCCAGGCTGAAACCGACGATGGACAGCAGACGCAAGGGCGTGGTGGTCATGCAGGTCAGCAGGTCGAACATCAGGCTGATCAGGCGCATGGCGCTGTATTTGGATTCGCCGTGCTCACGTTCGGCGTGGTGCACCAGGATTTCCGTGGTGTGGCGGGCGAAGCCGTTGGCCAGGATAGGAATGAACGTGCTGCGTTCACGGCAGGCGAGCATGGCGTCGACAATGGTGCGGCGGTAGGCGCGTAGCATGCAGCCGTAGTCGGTCATGGCTACGCCGGTAGAGCGCTGCACGGCGAGGTTGATCAAACGCGACGGCCAGCGGCGGAAGGCCGAGTCCTGGCGGTTATTACGCACGGTGGCGACCACGTCGTAGCCCAGGGCAGCTTGCTCGACAAGGCGCGGGATCTCTTCCGGCGGGTTCTGCAGATCGGCGTCAAGGGTGATCACCACTTCGCCACGGCACTGTTCAAAGCCGGCCATGATCGCCGCGTGCTGGCCGTAGTTGCGGTTAAGGATCACCGCTACCACATTGCTGCCGTCTTCCGCGGCGGCGTCTTCGAGCAATTGGGCCGAATTGTCGCGGCTACCGTCATCCACCAGGATGATTTCGTACTCGTAGGCCAGCTGCTTGCAGGCTGCCGTGGTGCGACGCAGCAACTCAGGCAGGCTTTCTTGTTCGTTGTAGACCGGGATAACGATCGACACGCAATGAATAGGGTAGGGTTTCAAAGATTCATGACCTCGGACTGGAGCAACTTGGAGCGCGAAAACGGCAGTGATTATTGGGCAAAACTACAGCCCGCAGACGACAACGCGGAGCTAAAGATAAAGTGTAATCAACAGGTTAGTCGATAAACCCCGGATTGCTCTGAAGTGTTGGATACAAGGTTAAGCGCAAAAATGTTCAACGAATATGAAAGGCGGATGAAAAACCCGTTTATTTGACAGGTAGACAGCTAGGGTTCAGCTAGGTAATCAAGGCGTTACATCTAGACGTCAGATGGCAGTATCGGAGCGTTATACAGGGCGCTTGGTTCAATCTCAGCCTTGTGATCAGGCCAATGCTTGCCCTTCAACAATCTTCTCTGCATTAGCGCTCAAGTGCCGGTAAAGTAAGCCCTCTCTTGCCAGGGTACTCGGATGAATAGCGTGCAGCTTTTACGCGGCCAGTTGCGGCCAGCGCTGATGGGATTGTTGATGACGGTGGCCTGTGTCACCAGCGTGCGGGCCGATCAAGGCGTTCCGCTGACCCCACTGGACCAGGTGCCGGACGGGGTGGAAGTGCGCGGTAAGCAGATCGCGGCTTACACCTGGGATGACCGCCAAGGCAAAAACCTGCTGGTACTCGCCGAGCAAGTCGGTGAGCGCGATGACGATGGTACCCAATCGGCCTTTGTCTACGCGGCGCAATACGTGCTGAGTGGCGAGCGCCCCAAGCGCCTGTGGATGCTGTACGACGATGTGCAGCACTGCGAATTCGACGCAGGGCTGCGCTTTGACCGGGCTGCCACCAAGGTCACCGACCTGCTGGGCGACGGCAATACCCAGGCCACGGTCGGTTATTCGCGGGCCTGCACCAGTGATGTCAGCCCCAGCGAATTCAAGCTGATCATGCATGCCGGCAAGTCCGAGAAGTATCGTCTGCGTGGCCTTGACCGCGTGGGCGCCAGTTGGTGGGACGAGGACGCTGGTGCCTTGCGCGGCATGCCCCTGCCCACCGACTGCAGCGTCGCGGCGCAGCAAGCGTTGGTCAGCCAATACAAGGAGCAGGGCACCGAACTGCCACTGCCGGGTTGCTATGGTGACGAGAAGGACTTTGCCAAGGCGCCAAACAATTATCTCGCCTTTATGCGCCAGCATTGGTTCGCGCTGATGCAGCAACAGGACGCTGACTGGAGCCAATCCCAGGCCCAACCCCAGGCAGCCAGCGAAGACGACGAATCGGCCCCGTGATTTTGTGCCAGGGCCGGTCCTGGGTTAGACTCGGCCTTCGCCAATCCACTAAATACATCGACTAATCAAATAGTTGGTCGGTGTATTTAATCCAAAGGCTGATCTACCTTGACCCAGTCCATTTGCAACCCGCTGACCCTATATCTCACCCGTCTGGCGCCTTCCAGCCAACTGACCATGCGCTACGTGCTGCAGGATGCCGCCGACCGCTTGGGTTTCGAAGACCTCAACCTCGAAGAGATTGACTGGCACCTGCTGCAGCCCGAACACGTCATCGCATTGGTGGCTGCCTTGCGCGAAGACGGCTTTGCGCCGAACACTTCGTCGCTGTATGTGAATGCGGTGCGCGGGGTGATGAATGAAGCGTGGCGCATGAGCTTGATCAGCCAGGACCACCTGTTGAAGATGCGCTCGGTCAAGGCCACACCCGGCACGCGTCTGGGCCAGGGCCGCAACCTGCGCCGCACCTTGATCCGCGAGATGCTCGACGTCTGCGCCGCCGACCCTCGACCTCAGGGCCTGCGAGATGCCGCAGTGATCGGTCTGTTATATGGCTCGGGCATGCGTAAGTCGGAGTCGGTGAACCTGGACCTGGCACAGATCAACTTTGACGAGCGCAGCTTGCGCGTGATCGGCAAGGGCAACAAAGAGCTGGTCAAGTACGCGCCGGACTGGGCGTTTGCCAAACTGCAGGCCTGGCTGGCGTTTCGTCGCGAGCACCTCAAGGAAGGCGAGCAGGACGACAGCTTCCTGTTCAACCGCATCCGGCGAGGCAGCCATATCACCCGAGAGCGGATCACCAAGCATGCGATTTACTACATCGCACGCCAACGCGGTGATCAGGTGGGGGTCAAGATCATGCCCCATGATTTCCGTCGTTCGTTTATCACCCGGGTGATCGAGGAGCATGATTTGTCGATTGCGCAGAAACTGGCGCATCACACCAACATCCAGACCACTGCCAGCTATGACGTGCGCGACGACAATGAGCGCCGGCGGGCGGTGGACCGATTTGATTTGTAGGTGGTAGCCTGAGACACACCACGATCCAATGTGGGAGCTGGCTTGCCTGCGAAGAGGGCCTCACAGGCGACCAGGATGTTGGATCAGGAGGGTGGCGGCACGCTTGAGGCCAGGTGAGCTGGCAAGCGGCGCAAGGTCCGCAGCGTGGTAACCATCGCGGCAAGCGCACACAGCGCAATCCCGATCAACATCGGTGCTGGAGTATGGTCGGCGAACACGCCCACCAAGGTCATCGCCACAGCCGCTGTGACCATCTGGATCGCACCCAGCAGTGCAGACGCAGAACCCGCCACCGCACCATGATCCTCCAGCGACAGCACCCCGGCCGCCGGCAATAGCAGGCCAAGAAAGCCGAAACCGATAAACAGCAGGCCCATCATCAAGGCCAGGCTGTCACCCCACAGCGTAGTAGCCGCCAGCAAGCTCATGACCGCCGCCACGCCCACCACCGACCAGCGAATCAACGGCGCCAGCCCAAAGCGGGCGCTGAGGCGGGCGGTCAGTTGGCTCATGGCGAAAAACGAGGCCGCGTTGAGCGCAAAGCACAGGCTGAACTGGGTTGGCGTCAGGCCAAAAAACTCGATGTACACGAAGGGCGCGCTGCCGATGAACACGAAGAAGGTGGCCAGGCCAAACCCGCACACCACCGACAAACCCGTAAAGACCGGGTCGCGGAGGAGGGCGCCATAACTGCCGAACGCCTGGCCCAGTGTCTTGCCCAGGCGGCGCTCGGCTGGGTGGGTTTCTGGCAGTTGTACTGCGGTCATCACCAGGCACAGCACGGCCACCACCGCCAACACGGCAAACACTTCGCGCCAACTCCAGATCGAAATCACCAGGCTACCGGCCAGTGGCGCGAGGATCGGCGAAACACTCATCACCAGCATCAACAAAGCCATCAGACGCGCCGCTTCATGGCCGGTGTACAGGTCACGGACAATCGCCCGTGGGATCACCAAGCCCGCACAGGCACCGAACGCTTGTATGGCTCGAAAGCCGATCAGCACTTCGATCGTCGGGGCCAGTGCGCAGCCGACGCTGCCAATGGCAAAGATCACCAAACCCGCATAAATCGGTGGTTTACGCCCGAACACGTCGCTGAGGGGGCCGTAGAACAACTGGCACACGCCGATAATCATGAAGAACACCGTCAAACTCATCTGCACGGCCGCCGGCGAGGCCTCGAGGCTGGCGCCCAGGGTCGGCAGCGCCGGCAGGTAGATGTCGATGGCAAACGGGCCGACGGCGGTGATCAAGCCCAGCAACAGGGCGAGACGGGCGATACGTTGAGGCATTTGGCAGATCCAGGTAGAGCAACGGACGGTCAGCTTAAGGGAACCGCGCAGATCCGCAAACTTAGGCTTCACTAACAAGCAACAGCTGCCGATACAGCTAGCAGCGACATTGAAACGGTTGGGTTCCCAACCGGCGGTCCTGGCACGGGGTACCACTATGACGATCAAATTACGCTTGGTGCTGTTGATTGCGACCGGGTTGCTCACCGCATTGATCATGAGCCTGGCCGGCTACCTGGGCAATACGCGGATGGCCGATGCGGTACAGGATAACGACGTCAGCATGACGGTACTGCGCAACCACATGGAAGCCGACATGATGCACGACGCCCTGCGTGCGGATGTACTGTCGGCCATGTTGGTCGGGCTGGGCAAAAGCACCAGTACGCCGGCTGAGGTCAACAGCTCGATCAAGGAGCATGCCGAGCACTTTCGCGAGGTGCTGGCGGACAATCTCAAGCTGCCGTTGGACGCCTCGATCAAGGCCAGCCTGGAAAAAATCAAACCCAGCCTGGACACCTACATCAGTGCCGGCGAGCGCATCGTCGCGCTGGCCCTGGACAATCCCGAGGCCGCACGAGGGGAACTGCAGATCTTCAATGCCGCGTTCAGCCAACTGGAAGATCAAATGGCGGCGTTGAGCGAACTGATCGAAAACCATACCCAACTCACCAGCACCGGTACCCGGCAAACCATCAGCAACGCTAACTGGACCTTGATTATCGTATTGGGGGCGAGCCTGCTGTTGCTGCTGGCACAAGGACGTTGGGTGACCCTGAGCATCATGGGGCCGTTGCGCACCGCCAGCCGTATAGCCCAGAGCATTGCCCATGGCAACCTGAGCGAGCCGATTGTCGAACCCAAGAACCAGGACGAAGCCAGTGCACTGATTCGCAGCCTGGCGACGATGCAGCGGGATTTGCGCGGCATGATCGAAGTGGTTCGCAGCAATGCCCATGGCGTCAATGGCATGAGCGAGCGCCTCAGCCAGGGTTGCCATGAAGTGGCAGGCAGCAGCCAGCAACAAAGCGTCGCCGCCAGCACCATGGCCGCCGCCGCGAGCGAAATGACCGCCAGTATCGAAGAAATCACCCGTCACGCCCAACGTGCCCTGGACATGGCCAGTCAGGCTGAAACCCTGGCCAAGGACGGCGGCCGGGTCATCCACCAAGTGGTCAGCGACATGGACAGCATCGCCCGTTCTGCCCAACAGTCGGCCCAAGTGATCCGCACGCTGGACAAGGAGTCCGAGGCGATCTACAGCATTATCCAGGTGATCAAGGGGATTGCCGACCAGACCAACCTGCTGGCCCTGAACGCTGCCATCGAAGCCGCCCGCGCCGGTGAACAAGGGCGCGGGTTTGCAGTCGTGGCCGACGAAGTACGCAGCCTGGCCGGACGCACCAGCGCCTCCACCCAGGAAATCGCCAGCATGGTCGGGAGTATCCAGCAAAACACCCGTGAAGCGGTGATCAGCATGGAGGAGGGCGTTGCCCAAGTGGACAAGGGCATGGCGGTGACTGCCGAAGTGGAACGTGCCATTCGCGAGATCCTCCAGGCCACGTTGAGTACTACTGAATTGGTCAATGATATTTCTCGCACCATCAGTGAACAGAGCCTGGCCAGTAATGAGATTGCTCATCAGGTGGAGAGGATTGCGGGGATGTCGGAAAGTAACAGTCGGGTGATTGGCGAGACGGCGTCGACGACGGATGAATTGTCGAGTTTGGCGGGGAAGCTTTCGCAGTCGGTGGATAGGTTTAGGCTTTGATGGAGGGCCATTAAATATAACTATACTAAATAGTCATTTAGCATAGTTATATTATTTAGCTATTAAAGTGGAGTAGGGCAGACCTAAACTTTAAGAGGATTTTCCGGCCTTTAAGAGAGCCTGGAAAGCTTCTGCAGTGGCCTGTTCCGCCTCTTTGATTTGGTTGAGAACCGCCATAAGGTGCCGGGAAATTTCTTCTTCTAACGCCGAGTCTGCTAGATCAGCTAGGAGGCTCGACATCTTTTTTAGACGGTTCACTTGTGAGAATGCATTCGCAAGCCTGTTGTTGACTGTCTCGCTGAAGATGTCAGCTTTATCTAAGAATTGAGATGGTAGATCGATGGTGATTTTCGACGCTTGAGCAGCTAAATCTTTTCGGGCGTTTTCATCATTTAGCACGTCCAGTAAGTATGTTTGGTCGCTATCAGAAGGCACCACATAGCATCTGAATTTTGCGATTTCTATCTGGGTAGCTCCAACCGGTGTTGTCATGATCTGAGCTAGGAGCTTCGCGCTTGCGGCCCGTTCACGTTTCCTTTGAGCTTTATCAAGGCTCCAGATAATAAGTGCGATGATTGCAGCAGCAGCCGTCGCCACAGCAGCTACAGCGTCCCAGTCGATTTTCCATTCGGTACAAAGCCACATGCAATTTCTCCGTCAATTGGTGAGGCAACGTTTGTCGGGCGGCATTCAAGCACGCAGTGATCAGCATCGCCAAGCTGAAAGCAGGAGGCGCCGTCAGGCTTCAAATCTGACCACTGCCCCCCAGCTCCGTATATTACAGTACGCATAATGTATATTATGTTAAACTAGGTGCTATGTTAGAAATATTCATGAGGCTCATAAGGTACTGATTCGACAAACCCGTTTGGACCGTAGGCATCTCGACACAGTTGTATGAGGTCTACGAGCGCTATATTCAGAGCGAGCGACGCCCAAAGCGTGACGGAAAACCTATGAAATTGCTGTACCGCTATTTGTTCATCTCTGATCGAGGCCGCCCGCTGTCGATCCGCGCGTTGTCGAACGTGCTAGATCGGTTGTTTCTGACCATTGAACTGGCTAATCCGGGGTTGTTGCCTACACTTTCTGCGCATGACTTTCGCCATACCTTTGCAGATCGGTTTTTGGCTTACTTGGTCGAAAAGCGTGGGCATGACCTCGAGCGCGCCACGGACGAACTCCGACGAGTCTGCGGTTGGTCTGAGACTTCGACGATGCCACGTCGTTATTTAGCCGAGTCGGCCAATCTCCACAACGCCCAGCGAGCCTCGGCAGCCTGGAGCCGACTTGACTGTTAAGGAGGTTCGCCGTGACCATATCAGTTGATCAAGAACACGCGTCACCCTCCTCCTCTTTGCCAGCCTACGTGTTCAAGGGGCCGGCTCAGGTTGCGATTCGAACTCGCACCAATGATCAGCCAAAGTACGTCGATACCCGTCTACCGGCGTGGACGTGGTACGACGGTGGACTCGCAATGACAATCGACTGGGCTGCGCTCCATCTGAATCCTGACATCATGCAAATCGCCAAAGCGTTCGTTGCATATGCACTCGAAAAGTACGCACCGGTGACGGCATTCAAAGCATCCGGAGTGTTTGGACGGCTAGCTGAAAGCGATATCTCATCCAAATAGCGGTATCAAATTAAACAGTTAGCCAGGAAGCTATTGAGGATTTCGCCATAGGACTCAACTGACACCGCGGCGAGATAGGCCACCCCCGGCCATAAGCTAGGGGGGGTGGCATCTGAAATGCATGAGCGGAGGTATGAACTTAAAGCGGAGACCCCGCTTCAGGGTCAAGCAGGTGTACGATTTCTGGGATTTTGTCTTCCAAAACCTTGATTAGCCTTTGTCGGAGTCGCGCATCTTCGGTCTTATGGAGTCGAATCTTCTCGATGGCCAACGCCATCACGAACTCCATGGCCGCCTCTCCTCGTTCGTACCCATAACCTGCGGCCAGGCGATAGATGATGTCCGACATCGCCAGGCTTTGGGTTTCATTGGCACGATAATCCAGCTCTATTGGTAACGCAGCATGAAGGAACGCCGCCTGAATCACACCGTCGTCGAATCTTGAAAATACCTCTGGCGACAACAGCACTTGTTGGAGCTCACCTGACTCCAGGCGTTTGGCATTCGCAACTTTTTCACCGTACCTGGCGTTTTGCAGAATCCATAAGATGGTCAGGAAGATGTCCGTGGACGTTGCGACCGTGACGTTAGTTTTCCCCTCGGGCTTGCCATCCACGAACGCGAAGCCTTGAGCCAGCGTCATCGGCTCACCAGTCTGGCTACTGGGCCAGAATGGATTCAACGCCAGTCCCTGAGCAGACGCTTGGTTAAAGACTTCCATTCGTTTGCTGATCGGGTCAGAAAATTTGCTGTTGATCGAATGCAAGGATTGCAGTAGATCCCGCTCTTCCTCCCAGTGTCGCGCGCATGCCAGTTCGGCAGCAGGGATCTCGATGTAGGTTTTGAAGATAAATCGACTATGGTCTTTCGCCGGCTGTGTCAGATTGGCATGCAGCTCCCTCATCATCTGATAGCTTCGGCCGAACAGCGCTCCTGCTATGTAGAGACGCGTGCCACTCTGCTGGGCAGTACGCAACCGTCGACTAACGCTTTGCAGCCGAGAGCCACGCTCAACTGCAGCAGCCAGAACAATCACCGAACCATCGAATTTCGTACCAGCATCGAAATTATCAAACGACACCCTGTTTTCGATATTAACTCCACACCGTTGGAGGTAGGCGATGGTTTTGTCCGCGAGCTGGGCACTTGCTTCATCGTCATCGTGAATGATCCACCGCGTGGATGACACCGCTTCTTCCAGCAGAACGGTGTCGAACCATTCCTTGAACCCTGGGGTTTCAATCAGCTTGCTCTTATCGACATGCACCGTTCGCGACCGGGTGCCAGGCTTGTCCTGTCTGAAACAGCTGAACAGGCCTTCGCCCATATACAAATAGAACTTGGGCTGAAGGATCGTTGGGGCGTGGTCAGTGGTGATGTTCAGGAGCCTGGTGTCGCTGTGCTCAGCCACGAACCGCTCCCCGTGAATACGGATGAGCCGTGTGCCACCAGAGTCTCCCTCGTTGAGCACCTCAAAATCCGTTGGCTGCTTCAGAGTATGCAAGATCGAACAGCTGTCCGAAGTAGGCTCGAACGACAAGATGGTCGTCACAAGACACGAGTCAGCACTGTTGATTTTCACCCACTGATCTGCCAACCCGCATCGAGTGGAGGCCGAGATCAGGCACATCGCGGACGCGCCTTTCGGCAAAGGCCCATCCTTGACCAAGCCTTCATGCGAGTGGAAAGATCGAATGTCCGCGAAAAGCGGCTGCTTGAAACGCATGAGGTACATTTGCAAGGAAAAAGCCAATGGCAGTAATGCAATTGTGTCCACGTACAAGATATCGGGGGGGGCTTGCCCTTTGTCTTTGATCTTCTTGATGAGGGGCAAGCACGCAAACGCCAAGAAATGGGCATTGTGCGCCTCTGAGAGCAGATCCTCAGCACGGATGAAATAGTTTGAGGCGCGAGACGAGGGTTTTGAGTAGAAGAAGCCCGCGGGTGCTTTCTTCAGTACGTCGGAGCGCTTGACCAAGCTAGCAAGCCCAGCTTTTGCAATGGCTCGCGATTGAGCCTTTATCACCGCACCGACCTTGGTATCAATGCCTGAAACATGCACATAGTCGGTGATCGCACCTGTCTCATCGTAGAAGCCCACCCCGTATGTTTGAGGTGAGCCCGGCCCCTTTCGCTCAAACTGAGCCATCAGTGGGGAAGCCTTGTCAGCCTTGTGAGCTTTGAACTCTTCAAGCGTGTACTTGGGAACTAGGAACAGCAACGCATCCGGCATAACGTGGCGGGGCAACTGAGTCTGCAGGGCGTGGGCAATCTGGCTTCCGGTGAAGAAGTCAGGGCCAGTGAAAAAGACAGCGAGATGCAAGGGCTTGCCGTCCTGACGAAGCTCGGCTTCGAAATCCATGAGATCGAACATTGTCAGCCCACCGGGATGCAGATAGTAAATACTGTGCCTTCAGCGGCGGCCAATCGTTCCTTAGTACCTCTGGCTGACGGTTCGAACTCCATCATTCCACTGCTTCCTTGAAAAGCCTGATTTAACGAAAGGCGCCCTGTACGTACTCGTACGTAAGCCTTAAGTTTGTTAAGCGCCTGTAGCGCGAGATAAAGTCCCATTCCAGACGCACCTGAGTCGGGTTTGGAGGTGATATGGCTTCTGAAGCAATCCAATGTCGCTCGTAGCTCATCTTCGAAGTCGAGTTTTTCAAGACTATCGACCGGACGTCCTTCTTTGGCCGTAAGCCAACGCCTAGCAAGGCCTGGTCCGCTGTCGATGACCGAAATTTCGAGGAAGTCCAGGGTTTCCGACTTCAAAAAAAGCTTCAGTATGAAGCGTGCCAGTTCAGGCTCTCGGTCGGAGTAAGCCAAGGCGTCTTTGCGGCTGATCCGATTGAGTTTGATCGACGTACCACGCAGCGCCTTTTTGTATTTGATTCCAGCGACATCAGTCACTGCATGCTGATCAGCGTTATCAATCAACTCTCGCAGAACACTCCCCAGTTCGGGAAGCCCAGCTTTAAGCAGAGTCGCCCTGTCTTGTTTCGCAGTCATTAATTCCGATGACTGTGCAATCAAGTGGGAAAACCATGAGTGAGGCTGAACATGTGGCGAGCTGTGATCGAAGTAGAAAGGTTTAATAAATTCCCGTTTTGCGAAGTTGACACTGAACAAGTTGATAGCCGTAGGTCGAGCACCTTTGGTGCTGGAGGTGTTACGGATGTCGCCGACAAACATCGCCTCAATCAAAGGCTTTATCGCCAGCAGGGCTTCACGACGGTCTACAACCTGGTGATCCTCTGCATGGATCTCGCTGCTCATGATGAGCGCGAAGAGCCCAGCGGCGCTTTTGGCAATTTGAGGAATTTGGGCGATAGCCTCCTCAACCGGGGCGTAGAGATGCAGGACTGACTGCTCATAGGCCCGGGCCCAGGTAACGATCAACTGAGCGAGGGCCGCATCTACCCCTAGCCCTCCACCATGGCTCATGCTGATCGGCAGTCTGAGTTGTGGATCGTTACCTATTGAGTCGTACAGGCTTTCGATGTCGTACAGGTTTAACTTACGGCTGATCTGCATTAAGGCCTCGCGTTCCCTCGTTGCTTACGTACCGGTCGGCTACTACTGTTGACTTTTGGGTAGCCGGAATTTTATGGAGAATGTACTCGAAATGGAAAAATTCAGCGATCGGCATGAGCAGGAAGCTTTCCTCGTATTTGAAACACGGACGATTAGGTGAGGTTATTGCACTCATACAGGTGCTCGCGTATCACCGAAACACCAGCCGAAGTGAAGACGGATTTAGAAAAGAGCTCTGCTACGCGCCAGTCTCAGCAACATCTTGGATTGAAGTAGCGAAGAATCACCCAGAGCTCTATCGAGTACGTTTGAAAGAATGCGGTGTCGATCGAGTGCCCCTCGTATCGCCTTATGTTTTGCTGTATTCGCCAGAAAATAGCAAGCGGATCAGGGCGCCCCTTGACCCATCGGTGGTTAACAAGCTGATCGAAATTGCGGTCGAACTACACGATAAGGAAGCGATGCTGGCCGAGCGCTGGAAGGTGTGGGGGTCTGTGGTGGCTGCGCTTGTCAGTGCAGGTGCCGCTGTTTCGGCAGCTTTCCTGAGAAATGATATGCCGCCTACTCCCCCTTCCCTTGCATCCTACTCGGCTGAACCACAGCCCGTCTCTCCTGCTCCGAGCACTA
The DNA here is from genome assembly GCF_021609545.1 of Pseudomonas sp. PA-1-6B. Classification (NCBI taxonomy): domain Bacteria; kingdom Pseudomonadati; phylum Pseudomonadota; class Gammaproteobacteria; order Pseudomonadales; family Pseudomonadaceae; genus Pseudomonas; species Pseudomonas sp. PA-1-6B. Next base: position 51,781 of record NZ_WJZM01000014.1, on the reverse strand, counting down.
CACTATGTACCTGCTGCTCCATTGCGACTAGTGAAGAGTAGTCAGGATCACACCTAACATTGATATACATCCCTTGGCGACACTGCGCGACCTTGGCGCTTACCCTCGCGTGGCGGCCGCAGATAGAGCTGCTGTCGACTCTCGATCTTCAGCACCGTCCCGAAAAAGTCAAAAACGACCGCCACAGCAATGTCGGCTAAACCGCTACCAGAATCACGAATTACGGCGCGAACGAAAAGTCAGTACCAAAGCTTACATCACAGGCATGCCATGCTGCTCGAAATCGCTCAGCAACCTTTACGACTTAGCGCTAGTAGTCCCAGAAAACTGGCTTGATGCTCTTCAGCAAATAATTTAGTTTACAGGCTTAGTGAACAAGCTGGCGCAAGGCGATTTAATCATCGACCGCACAATTAGATTTATGGATATATTGATGAAAGTATTTAAAGCGGCGAATGTTGAAGAAGCAGTGGCGCTTGCTGAGGGCTTCAAGGCTGAAGGACGCTACGATTGGTTTCGAGGACAGCTCCGCGAGTGGGCACCAAGCTCGTCGCTGGAACGCAAAGTACTTCCCGATCCGGGGGCTAGATCTCAGTTCGATGAAAAGTTGATCAGGTTCACGAGGTGGGTGACCAAACAACCCGCTCTAGCATATCTTGCGCAGGACGAACACGTCGATTCTCTGTTTGCTGTACTTCAACATTATGGCTTCCCTACAAACTATATTGATTTCAGTACCGAGCCTGCGATTGCAGGCTTCTTTGCATCTGACACTCAGTCTCCACCAGAGGAGCCTGGCAATTGCATTATCTACTGTCTAAACACTACAGACATTAAAGAATTTTATTCTCACCTTCCACTTTCGGATGAAGGAATAGCATTTATTGCAGAACCCGTGACGGTCGACGTCCCCAATCTTTGGAGGTTGGAATCACAGTACGGCCATTTCTTGTTCGCGAATCATCCGTGGTATCGAATTTATGATATGGATAGAATCGTTTTCCCTTGGAGCGGTGCTCCAGCTTTCCCATCACGCGAACAGATATATCCCTCACACAAAAGCGCTTTGGAGCAAACACTCGACGCGTACTTCTTCAATGAGCGGCGTATAGAGAGCTATGCAATGCTCCACACCCTGGCAGAAGAGCAAGGAAAGCAAAGTCTGTTCCGCAACATCTATATCGAGACGCCCGAAACCTACGAATCAGACTCATTTATGACTCCGCTGAGCCCCACTGTACAGTGGGGCGCCGAAGCACTCAAACCATGGCGAATTAGTCCGAGCGAACAGTTTTACTCTACCGTTGGCCGCCATATGCCTTTGCCCCTTCGTAGCGAGGCCACAGCCCCCAGTCTTGCAGATCAGGTTAAGCATTCGATAAGAGGGGCATTGAATACACAGCGAGAACTTCGAGCCCAAGCAGTAGAGTGGATCTTCACCGGACTTCCTGACGATGTAGATGAAACGCTACTCAGGTCTACGACTCGTCAAGCATGGAACGGCATGCGCAATCTCCCTTATACGAACGAAGATATTGCCTGTGCCATTTCTGCCTTGTTTACCCTATGCTCAAAACCAGACTGTTACTCGATTGAAGGTTGCAAAGTTAACAGGGCATTCCAGACGTGGGTTTCGGATGCTATGTACATCGAATTTGGTTACCCCGGCGACTCTTACTCTAAAGCATACTGCTCAGATAGCCGATTACTTAAGGCACTAGATCCCGCATGGACTTCAAATCTTAAGGATCCGGAATCAGTGACCTCGATGACAAACGCGCTTCAGAAAACTCATGATCCTCGGCTTATGTTTGACTTTAGTCAGCTGTCAAGCATTTTTGCTCGCGAAATTATTCCATCACAGCTTGCGATGAAGCGACCTTTGGTGCTTTACAACCCAGCCGATTTAGAAGTCCTTGGCCTCCCGTAGAGATTTGAAACTTGCAAAATCCGCAATCCCAAGACCTGCTGATGTGCCATGGGATACGCTGCAGCATAAGTCGAAAGGCCTTGTTTCCTGATGCAGCGCTACAACTGGGGGCGACCGCATCAATTCAACGGTAGGCTACCGCCAGCGATTGCCGAGGAAAAACTTAATCCGGAGTCCGGGATTAGTTAACCACTACAAACCCTCGTTTGGACACAAAGGGACGAAGCAGAGGACGTTATAGTGAGTATGGTCCGACCGAATCACTAACTGCTTGCCGCTTTGGCTACGACCCTCACTGAGATCTTCTGCCACAGTGTCCAATTGGGGTACCAGCACTGAGGTAACCGGCGGGGTCAAAGGTTTAACAGGAGGTTGGACGATCACTCTCGTCGAGCGACGGGGCGCTCTGCCCCTAGCTCCTCCACTGCGCGCCTACGGACAAGTCAACAGACTGTTGCAGCATGAGCACATATTCGGGTGCTCGCTCCCGCTCCGGATCAACTGCTGCGCGAAACGCCTGGAACACGTACTTGGCCAAGGAGGCTCGCACGTTATACAAAAGGGCCGCCGTTCAGGCCCTAGCCGCCAGCCACCGCTTAAGTAGCTGCCTAAGGTCGAATCGACCAGACGAGCGGAAAACCTCGTCCATGAACACCAATCGATGAACAAGGGCATTCATTTTGAGCGCATTGAGCCCAGCGGAGTGGGCTTACGAGCAGTTTGTGAACATCTGGCATCGCCCACTTTTCAATGAACTGTTATGCCTTATAGGTTCATGAGGTACGTAAGTCACTGATTCGACGAATTCGTTTTTACGCCTACTCTCTCAACGGGCCATGTCCATAATGCCGTTTCTCTTCAGGTCAACGACTACCGCTGTTCGTGCAAACTGGTGGCGCGGCGCCGTTGCCCATGCTTGTCCCGTTCATGTACGTCCAACTCAGACTGAGGAGCCGCGCTTTCAATGATGCTTGGCGGCGAGTACCTTGAAGCCCTCGATGTCGACTCGGTTTGACGCTGGCGCTGGCGAAAGCGCTTGATGAAACTCGCGTTGATCAACTCTTCCACATCCAGATTCAAAGCACAGTTGACTAACGACGCTTCGCTCCTCCTACGATAAGCGCGTCGGTAATCTCAGTTCAGCGCACAATCCGCCGCCTTCGCGATTTCTCAAGGTCAGGGTGCCGCCGAGGGCTTGTGCCAGTTGCTGGGCGATAGCCAGGCCCAGGCCCGTGCCGCCGGTGCTGCGGTTGCGCGAATTTTCCACGCGGTAAAATGGCTCAATCACACGGGCCAGCTCCTCTTCGGCAATGCCGGGACCACGATCCATCACGGTCACCGAGAGGCTGTCGCCCTCCTCCGGCTCGACCCGCAGCTGCGCGGCACCGGCGAATTTGAGCGCGTTATCCGTGAGGTTTACCAGCACTCGGCGCAGCGCGTGGGGCCGAGTGTGAATCACTGCGTTGCTTTTGCCGCTGAGCTGCACGTCCTTGCCCATGTCCTGGTAGTCGAACACGAGGCTGTCGAGGAATGAATCAAGATCGGTACGGCGGCCTTCCTCGGTGGCGCCATGCACGCTGCGGGCATAGGCAACGCCTTCACGCACCAGATGCTCCATCTCGCCGAGGTCATTCCACAATTTGTCTTTGTCGCCGCAGTCGTCCATCAATTCGAATTCAGTTGGCTTACCGGAAAAACCGTGTCCCGGAATCGATGGAATGATCACGTCGAACGAATCTTCAACCTTACCGCCGTAAGCAACGGGATCCGTCAGCGGGCCGATCGTCTTCAGGAACTCAAACTGTGAGCCAGGCCATCCGTGTGTCAGAAGCAGCGGCATCGCGTTGGAGTTTGGCGAGCGAACATGGATGAATTGAATATCCACGCCGTCGATAGTCGTGATGAATTCAGGCAGCGCATTGAGCTTCGCTTCGGCCTTGCGCCAGTCATAGCCGCTGCCCCAATACTTCACCAGCGCCTGGACCTGGGCCAACTGCACGCCTTGGGAAACGTCATTGACGGTCTCTTTGTCCGGCCAGCAGGTCGCCGCAATGCGCTTTTTCAGATCGGTCAATTGCGCTTCATCGACGTGAATTCGATAAGGTCTAATCGATTCGGGATGGGTCGAGGCCGAGCTGGCAACTGACGCATCGGCGGCCGGGCCAGCAGCCCAGGCACCACCGCTGCTGGCTATCAGGGCCAACCCCAAAGCGCCCATTCTCACGGAAGAAGCCAGACAATGGCGCCAGGTGAAACCGAACGTAGCTGCAGGCATTTTGAATTTCCTATAAGTCATTGGTCGACAACGTCGCGAAACGCGCAGAGATAGCCGCGAGTTAAATGAGTCATCCATTGGAGAAGGTTTGCGCCTTCTCGATGGGTTCATTTAAAGCCCCGTAGGTATCCCGTATGTGTCATCAACCGACTTAAAGGAATCGCTGTGTATCTATCCAAAGCGCAGATACAAAACGATACAAATGCACCAATCGCTGTTAAAGACAGGGTTCCACTTCGTGATCTAACCCCTGCCCATTCACGCCTTAATCGATTTGGGTATCGCGATACGGCTACTGGTCTTAATTTCGCGTAAAGCCAGACTGGACTGGATGGACGCAATACCCACCTGGCGCCTGAGCACCTGTTCGATAAAGTCACTGTAGCTATCAAGGTCCTCAGCCAACACTTGCAGCACGTAATCGGCATCCCCGGTGATCTTGTGACAGGACAACACTTCAGGCAGTTGAGCAATCACCGCCTCAAAAGCATCGGGAGCGTGGTCGGCGTGGGTAGAAAAACGGATGTGCACGAATGCCATGATATCCAGCCCCAGCATTCGTCGATCAAGGTTCGCCTGATAGCCTTTAATCACACCCGCCTCCTCCATTCTCTTACGCCGCCTCCAACAAGGTGTCAGGCTTAACGACAAGCGCTCACTGAGCTCAGAGTTGGAAATACTCGCATCCTCCTGCAGCAACGCGAGAATCGCCAGGTCGGTATCGTCGAGACTGATGCGTTTGGATGTTTTTTTCTGCATTACGTAATTCCTGAGTAAAAACGCCCGAATAATCCAGTAAACCACGAAAACAAAGCAAAGAAAGCGCTTCAGAGCCGGAACAGAATATTTGCACTGGCTCATATCAACGGATGCGCACAATGTTTACAGTTTTCAGTGATTCCCACCGTCTGCACCACGGCACCGAATTGAAAGACGGCGTGCTCAAGCCGTCCTTCGAACAGCCCAGTCGGGCCGATACCGTCCATAATCGGGTCAAGCAGGTAGGTCTTGGCCAGATCATCGAACCGCGAGCATTTGATCGGTCGTGCTATGTCAACGCGCACAGCGAACGCTACGTAACTTTTCTGGAGTCTGCCTGGTCTGAATGGTGTGCAACCGGGCGCACCCACGATGCGTTGCCGCTGGTATGGCCAGTGCGTGATCTGGCCAACGAGCAAGTCCCGACTTTCATCGACGGTAAGCTGGGTTTCTACGCCATGGACGCGGGCTCACCCATTACCGCCACCACCTGGCAAGCGGTAAAAACCAGTGCCGATATCGCACTGACCGGACTGGCGCTGATCGATGAAGGTCACGACAGTGCCTTTGCCCTATGCCGTCCACCCGGCCATCACGCTGCACGTGAATACATGGGCGGCTATTGCTATCTGAACAACGCGGCCATTGCCGCACAACAGGCTATTACCCGAGGCGCCAAGCGTGTCGCGGTATTGGACGTTGACTTTCATCATGGCAACGGTACCCAAAATATTTTCTACGGGCGCAGTGATGTCATGTTTGTCTCGCTGCACGGCGAACCGACGGTGTCCTATCCGTACTACTCAGGCTACAGCCACGAAGTCGGCGCTGGTCACGGCGAAGGTTACAACCTGAACTATCCGCTGCCGAAGAACACCTCTTGGGAAAGCTACCGCAACGCCTTGCTCCACGCCTGCAAGAAACTCCAGCAATTTGCCCCTGACGTGCTGGTTATTTCACTGGGCGTCGACACCTTCAAGGACGACCCCATCAGCCACTTTTTGCTTGAAAGCGAAGACTTCATCGGCATCGGCGAGCTGATAGCCGGCGTGGGCTGCCCTGCCCTGTTTGTGATGGAGGGTGGCTACATGGTCGATGAAATCGGGATCAATGCAGTCAATGTGCTGCATGGTTACGAGAGCAAACGGGCCTGAAACTCCGCAAACCACTACCGTCAGTAGCCATTACATCTCTATCAAGGTCACGTGATTCCCACTTTTCTACCAAAACTCAAAAACATAAAATCAAGAGGTTTTGTAATGAAATTGACTCCGTCCGAGCGGGTTGAACAGCCCGCGCTGCAGCGCACACTCAGCAATCGTCACATTCAGCTAATGGCCATGGGCGGTGCTATCGGGACAGGCCTGTTCATGGGTTCCGGGAAGATCATCGCTCTCTCCGGCACGTCGATCATCCTCATCTATATGATCATCGGTCTGTTCGTCTACTTCGTCATGCGTGCCATGGGCGAAATGTTACTTTCCAACTTGAGCTTCAAAACCTTCGCTGATTTTGCCGGTGCCTATCTTGGCCCACGCGCAGCATTCTTTCTCGGCTGGTCATATTGGCTAAGCTGGAGCGTTGCTGTGATAGGTGATGCAGTCGTGGTGGGTGGATTTTTTCAGTATTGGTTCCCTGATGTACCCGCCTGGATACCAGCCATCGGCATGCTGATAACACTGTTCGCCTTGAACGTGCTGACTGTCAGGCTCTTCGGTGAAGTGGAGTTCTGGTTCGCGATCATCAAAATCATTGCCGTCGTTGCCCTGATTGGGGTGAGCATGGTGCTGATTGCCAGCTCCTTTGTCTCACCCAGTGGCGTCACCGCGTCCCTGAACCACTTACTGGATAAACAGGGCGCATTCCCCAACGGCTTGTTCGGTTTCTTTGCCGGGTTTCAGATGGCGATTTTCTCATTTGCGGGCACCGAGCTGATCGGCACCGCAGCCGCCGAAACGCGCTCCCCCGAAAAGACCCTGCCTAAAGCCATCAACTCGATTCCGCTCAGAATCATCTTGTTTTATGTGCTGGCACTGGCCTGCATTATTGCAGTGACGTCCTGGCAACAGGTTTCGCCCAACAAGAGCCCCTTCGTCGAGCTGTTTCTGGTTGCGGGGTTCCCCGCAGCGGCCGGTATCGTCAACTTTGTGGTGCTGACATCCGCCGCCTCATCGGCCAACAGTGGCGTATTTTCATCCAGCAGGATGCTGTTCGGGCTGGCCAATCAGGACAACGCTCCGGGGATTTTCCGGCGTCTGTCGAGCAATAGCGTGCCTCTGCTGAGTTTGGCGTTCACCACCTTGTTGATGCTGCTGGGCGTGTTGTTGCTGTTCATCGTTCCAGAAGTCATGACCGCGTTCACCATCGTCTCTACCGTGTCAGCAATTCTGGTGATTTTCACTTGGTCGACGATCCTCGCGTCGTACATTGCCTATCGCAACAGGCGTCCTGACCTGCATGCAAAATCGACCTACAAGATGCCTGGCGGCGCGCCGATGGCCTGGTTCTCTCTGGCGTTTCTGGGCTTTGTTCTTTGTCTGCTGGCATTGAGACCAGACACCCGAATTGCCTTGATGGTCATGCCGGGGTGGTTCCTGTGGTTGGCAATTGCTTACCAGTTGACCTGTTCCAGAAAGCCCAAGCCCGCTGACAGTTCGGCAAATCAATACAAACGCGAAGGCTTGGTTTAAGGGCTATGGCTTACCGCCCTCGTACCTCCTGGCGCGGAACTCCAAGGAGTACGAGGGAAATCTTGTTGAGGTTCAGCGACCAAGCAATCTCTTCAGCACCAGTAGAGCAACAGCTCCGATTGCCAGTGCAGCAACCGGCTTCTCTTTGACGAATGTAGAAACGCTGTCCAGTGCGTCGCCATAGGTTTGCGTCAGTTGACCGGCAGCCTGGCGTCCAGCGCCTTCGGCTTCCAACTTCGAATCGCCAAAAAGCTTCCCGACTGCGCTCTGCGCTTTGCCAGCAACCTTTTCTACAACGCCTTCTACCTGTTCGCTCTTCATGATGAACCAAACCTTCGTTTTTAATTGGGTAACCCAGGAGAAACCTGGACTTGAGGCAACGTGCAAAGCGTTAGGTGGACAGGCTTAGCGATTAGTTCAAATTGATGAACCTCACTTGGTCCAGATCAAATTAGATCAAAGGACTTTATATATCTGCGAAACCACCCGCCTCATCGCCTCCTCAATCGTCCCTTCATTGCGACACATCACCCACCCCTGCCCCACAGCCGCTCGCTCAAACGCCTCGGTACACGCAACTTGCTCCTCCAGCTTAGACATCACCGTACTGCTCAGCCCGCGCCGTCGTGCTACCGCCCGCGCCCAGGATATTTGCGCCGCGGTGACAACCCCCACATGCAGGTCCGGCACTTGCACCTGTCGATGAATGTTCAGCTCAAGAATGTCTGCAAAGGGTATCAATCGACGAAACGCGGCATCAGACGGGTACCAGCGATCCATCAGGATGATGCTGTCAGGTGGCTGCGCGGCCAGTACGTTCCGAGTAATCCAGCTGCGGCTGTCGGCAAAGCGCTCACACACCTCAAGTTCCAGATCCCGGCTGGGATCTCGGGCGAACGTGTTAACCAGAGCCATCGTTTGCGCTCGACAGGGATCGCTCTTGCGCTCGCACAGTCGCACGACCTTTTTGTTGTCGGCCCTCAATGCTGCCGTAACGGCCTCCAACAGCGTGGTTTTGCCGGTGCCCTTGGGCCCATCCAACGAAATAAACAGCGCACGAGTCATACGGGCGCTGCATCATCGTTCAGGTTGTGCAGTTCCATGGAGCCTCGGGGTCTGTGCGGTTGGGCGAGTTGGCCTCCATTATGGGCGACCCTATTGCCCAATGCGAGGCTGGACTGGCCGACGCGCCCTCCCCGCGTCGACGGTCAGTCATTCAGCATCCGGCTTTCCGGCACACCAGCCTCGTACCTCAACGCCCAGGGCGCAATCAACCGCTGCGGGGTCTGGCAGGCTTTGCGTTTAAACACGAAGTTGCGGCATTTCTCGGCAAACTGCTGGCGGTTTTCCACCATGTCGAGTCGCATCTGTGCCAGCTCCTGCTCGCGACAGCGTTCAACTTGGTGAGTATCCAGCATGGCTTTGCGCGTGCGTGCGTGAAGGTACTTATCATCGGTCAACGCACGGTCAGCCTCTTGCAAAAGCCACAGGCCGAATGCCTGCAGACAGCGGGGCCCGATGCCCTGGACCATGCCGTACTGCTGGGCCTGGATGGCGCTGATGGGCAGGCATTCTTCGGTGAGCTTATGCGCGATTTCGCTGCCCACCGCCCGTGGCAGGCTGTAGGTCCAGTATTCGGAGCCGTAGAGCCCCATGGTCTTGTAGTGCGGGTTGAGCACCACACCTTCGCGAGCCAATACAATGTCGGCGGCCAGCGCCAGCATCACGCCGCCTGCGCCCGCACTGCCAGTCAGGCCGCTGATCACCAGTTGCCTGGCGGTGAGCAGCTCCAGGCACACATCGTCGATGGCTTGAATGTTGGCCCAGGCTTCCAGCCCCGGCACTTCGGCGGCCTGGATGACGTTAAGGTGCACCCCATTGGAAAAGCTGCCGCGCCCGCCCTTGATCAGCAACACTTGGGTATCTCGCGCCTTGGCCCAGCGCAACGCTGCGACCAGCCGCTGGCATTGTTCGGTGCTCATAGCGCCGTTGTAGAACTCGAACGTCAGTTCGCCGATGTGGCCGAACTCTTGGTAGCGAATGGGTTGATAGACCCGCTCGTTGAACGCCTGGCGGGCGATTGAGCTGTCCAGCACCGGAACGCCGGCCAGCCTTTGCGCCAGTACGTGCCGTGCCGGCAGCTTGAAGGTCTCCGGGCCTTTGGGTTTGAGCGAGCCGATCCACAGGCTGCGATCTCCGGCCGCCACCAGCACAGCGTCGTCCTGTACCGCGAGGATTTCTCCGGGAGCGCCCTGGCGAGCGTCCAAGTGCGCGTCGTAGAGGTAATATTGCCCGCCCAAAAGGCTTGCCAACACGCCGGGCTGGCCATCGGCAGCGTCGATGCTGCGCTTGATAAAGCCTGCGCAATCGAACCAACTGAAGGTGCGGTCGGCCTGGGTCATGTTCGGCTGCAAGCGCCCGATGACGCTGGGTTGGGTGTAATCGAGCGGTGTCGGGACGAAGCCCTTGACGAATTTCGCCACGACGTCACGAATGCAAACCATCGCGGCGTCGCTCACCAGGCCGTTGTACAGCTCGGATTTGCGCACCTGGTCGGGCATGTCGAACTCACAGGTGGACCATATCGGTCCCGCATCCATTTCCTCCACCGCTTGCAAGGCGGTGACGCCCCAACGACGGGCCTGCAGGGTGATGGCCCAATCCAGCGCACTGGCGCCGCGGTCGCCGATGATGCCCGGATGGATGATCACCACCGGGCGCTGCGGATGGCTCCATAGTTGGTGCGGCACACGGTCCTTCAGAAACGGGCAGATCACCAGGTCGGCGCCTGACGCCTCGACCTGCTGGCACACCGTGGCTTGATCGGTGAACACCACAACGCTGGGGTCGTGACCCGCTTGGCGCAGATCCAGCCAGGCCCGTTGGGTTAAACCGTTGAATGCCGATGATAACAACAGGATCTTCAGTGATCGCATGGCTGACTCTTCCTTGAGAATGTGCGACCAGAGCAGCCCGTTGAGCCGTCCCTGGCCATCGATAAGCGCCCAAGGTTATAGAGCGAGCCAGCCTCCCCACCTGATCGAGATCAATAGATGAAAGCGGCTTATTTTTTCTGAATCACCGCGCAACCTACTCATCAAATGAACATGCCCTGCTCGGGTACGCCTTGTTAACCGTAACGGAGCCACATTCATGTTCGAGAAACCGCATTACCTCATCAGTTTCATCCTCGACAACCAGCCACAAAGCCGCACGCTTGAGCACGATGCCGACACGCTGGACCCTCAATGGGCCGAGTCCCTGCTCAGGCAGCGCTTTGCAGAGCTCAAGGACGCGAAATTGAGCGACGTCCAGGTGCAAAAGCGCAACAAGCCGGCCGATGAAGGCCATGACATCCCAGGGCATTACCAGCAGCCCTGATTTACGTATCAGAAAACCGCTGCCCGTTTATCAATCACTGAATGTTCGGAGGACCTATGAACCCGACAACTCAAGGTTGGACCTGCGCCTGCCCAGGTTGCACCTGCCAGGTGACCCATGACACGCGTCACCAGCGCAACGGCAAAGCCTACTGCAGCCAGGCATGCGCCGACTTGCACCCACAGGGTCAAGCGTGCCCCAGTGCCGATTGCCATTGCGAGTCGAATGTGAAGGTGCGAGACCGCTCCGTCAGCGATAGCCAGCTCGACGAGGCGATCGAAGAAACCTTTCCTGCAAGCGATCCCATATCGCCTTGATCATTCAGACCCATTAGGAAAACGGGGGCTGCATCGTGGCTCTAGGGTCTAGCAGTTGACAGCCCCCGGCAAAACTCAACAACCTGCACGTCTCACCGCCCTGCCCTGAGGCTGCCCTTGGACTATTTCACCGCGCTCACCGCCTTCATCGAAGCCGCCGAAGGCAACAACTTCTCCCGTGCCGCCGAGCGCTTGGGGATCAAGGCCTCAACGGTTTCACGCTATGTGAAGGACCTTGAGCAGGACCTGGGCATCGCGCTGTTCAACCGCTCCACACGTACGCTGCATCTGACCGAAGGCGGCCAAACCTTCCTGGTACACGCACGCAGGGTGCTGGATGAACTGGAACACGCAAAGGCTGCCACGTCTGCGCTGAACCAGCATCCCCGCGGCGTATTGAAACTCAACCTGCCACCGGCGTTTGCTCGCCATCACATCCTGCCGGCGTTAAATGACTTTCTGGTGCGCTACCCGCAAATCAGCGTGGAACTGGTGCTGGATAACACCCAGGTCAATTTGATTCATGCCGGCGTCGACTTAGCCATACGCATTGGCGAGTTGGCCGACTCCAGCCTTAAAGCGCGCAAGCTCAGCGACGGTCGCTACCGCTTGGTGGTCAGCCCGGCGTTTGGCACGCAGCACCCTCCTCCGTCCACGCCCACGGACTTGGCCGGTGTGCCTGCGGTGCTGGGCACGGCGACCACCGGCGATATCAGTTTTGTATCCGCCGGCCGCGCGCTCCCGTTGCAGCATGACGGCGTTATTCGAATCAATGACCTGGACGCGCAACTCATCGCCGTGCGCCAGGGCCTGGGCTTTGCGCTGTTGCCGGACTGGCTGGTGGCGCAAAGTATCGAGGCCGGCGACTTGGCAGTGTGGCTGCCCGAATGGCACATCCAGGGCGTGGAGCGGGCGTTTGCGGTGTGGTTTGTGTACCCGCCCAAGCGCATCGTATCGTCCAAGGTCCGGTGTTTTATCGACTTTATCGTTGAACGACTGGGCGAAACACCGGACTGGAAGTGACTCAACTGAAGCGGATATCCAGCGCACGCAAGTAGGTTTGCAGCCCCGCATCCTGAATCGGGATCAGGAACGCCTCGCTAACCGATTCATTAAAATGCGCATGCCAGTAACCCGGTGGCGTCACAAACGCCAGGCCGGGCGACCAGTCGACCCGCTGCGGGTTACGGATTTGCCCATCCGCGTCCAGCTCGGTGCCCACCAATGAATAACAGCCCTTGGGGCAATCAATAATGAAGTCCAGTGCAATCGACTGATGCCGATGGGGTTTCTGCACCGATCCCGCCGGCAGAATCCCGTACATGGCCCACAGCACGTGGGTCACCGTGCGCGTCTGCGGGAAATGACGGTTGCCCAGCAGGATGCTGATGCGGCTGCGGTCCTGTGCCCTGGGATCATCGGCCGCTTCACGCAACTTCGCGTTGGCCAGCGCTGCTGGGTACAGGGTCGGCGCAAAGCGATCGGCGCGGGGTGTCACCCCCAGGTAACGCAGCAACGGCTCATCGTGCACATAGTAAAGACGCGCATCCTCGCGGGCACTGAAGTGCGCTTGCTGTAATCCCGGCAGGGCGATAAAGCAGCCCTTGGACCATTGAATCTCATACTCCCCCTGAACCACGCTGCCCTCCCCGGCAATCACGTAGAACACCTGGGAAGTGGCGTTGGGTTGCAGGGTCAGCGTGTCGCCACGGTTAAGGCGCATGAAGTTCGCGCATAGCCCGGGGCCTGTCGCAGGGCCTTCGCAGCCCAAGGCGTCGCTGAGGTCCAGCGGTACCACGCGGGAGGGGCCACTGTCATACAGCGAGGCCGGAAAGCTGTGGTAGGGAATACGGGAAATCAGGTTGGCACTGATGGGGTTCGCCGCCTTGCTGTATTCGAAGTACTCAGCGTCCACTTGGTTGATATCCGTCAGTGCGGGGTCGAATTCACGGTTCATCGGGCTCACCTCAGTCTTGGGCTGGATCGCGCAGCGCGGTTGAAGCGCTGCACGGGGTGAGTGGACTATAGGCATTGCGCGCTGACGGATGAATGCCTGTGACGGCACAGCAGTTATGCGAAACGGGGCAGTTAACGCAACTGGAACCAGGTGGTTTTCAACTGGGTGTACTTATCAAACGAATGCAGCGACAAATCGCGCCCGAACCCCGACTGTTTGCCGCCGCCAAACGGCACGGTCACGTCCAGGGCGTCAATGGTGTTGACCGACACGGTACCGGCATTCAGGGCACGGGCCACGCGATGCGCACGGTTCAGGTCATCACTCCACACCGATGCCGCCAGGCCGTAGAGGCTGTCGTTGGCTTGCTGTATGGCCTGTTCTTCGGTATCGAAGGCACTCACCGCCAGCACGGGGCCAAACACCTCCTCACGCGACAGGCGCATGTCAGCGGTGACGTTGGCGAATATCGTCGGCTGGATGAAGTTTGAACAACCCTCGATGTTCAACTGTTGGCCACCCGTCAACAGCGTGGCACCGTCTGCGCGAGCCTGCCCGATGGCTTGCATGATGCGTGCGGTTTGCCCGCTGTCGACAATTGCACCGGCGGCGCTGGCAGGGTTCAGTGGGTTGCCGGGCATCCAGGCGTGGGATTTATCGATCAGGCGCTCGATGAACTCGTCGTGGATGCAGCGTTGCACATAGAGGCGCGAATTGGCCGAACACACCTCGCCCTGGTTGAAGAAAATCCCGAAGGCCGCCTTCTCCGCCGCCAGGTCCAGGTCCTGACAGTCTGCAAACACCAGGTTCGGGCTCTTGCCACCACACTCCAGCCATACCTGTTTGAGGTTGGACTGCGCGGAGTACTGCATGAAGTACTTGCCCACTTGGGTCGAACCGGTAAACACCAGGCAATCGACGTCCGGGTGCAACCCCAGTGCCTTGCCGGCGCCCTCGCCCATGCCTGGCACCACGTTCAGCACGCCCTCGGGGACGCCCGCCTCGAGCGCCAGTTGGGCCAGGCGCAGGGCGGAAAACGGCGATTGCTCAGCGGGCTTGAGTACCACGCTATTGCCTGCCGCCAAGGCGGGTGCCAATTTCCAGGCAGCCATGTCCAGCGGAAAATTCCACGGCACCACGGCTGCAATCACGCCCAATGCTTCGCGGGTGATGGTCGCCAACGCGTTGTGGGCAGTCGGCGCGACTTGATCGTAGAGCTTGTCCAGGGCTTCACCGTACCAGGCGAACACATGGGCCGCGCCGGGCACGTCGACGTTATAGGCATCCATTACCGGCTTGCCCATGTTCAGGGAGTCCAGCAATGCGAGTTCTTCGCGGTGGGTCATCAACAGGTCGGCGAGTTTGATCAGGACTTTTTTGCGTTCGCCTGGAGGCATGCGCCGCCACGGGCCGTCGTTAAAGGCACGGCGCGCAGAGCGTACTGCCAGGTCGACCTCCACTGCACCGCAGGCGGCGACCTGCGCAAGCAAGCGGTTGGTCGCCGGGTTGATGGTGTCGAAGGTCGCCCCGGAGAGTGCACCTACGGGCTGGCCGTCGATCAGGGCGGTGCTGATGAAGGTTTGACGGGCAGCGCGTTGCTGCCAATAGTCGAGGTTGAACATGCTGTACTCCTGAATTGGGCCGTAAGGCTTTTGTAGGAGCGAGCTTGCTCGCGAAAAACTCACAGGCGCCGCGTTCATCCAGGAAGAACGCGTTATCGTTGACGTTTTTCGCGAGCAAGCTCGCTCCTACGGATGAACCGAGGTGGGGCCTGTTCATTCGGCCATTTGCAGCTCCGGCATGCGTACCCGGAACCCACGCGTGACGCAGAACAAACACACCAGCCCCAGGCCCATCCAGCCCAGGCCGATGGTGAACGACATACCCGACAGGCTC
Source organism: Pseudomonas sp. PA-1-6B (assembly GCF_021609545.1). NCBI lineage: Bacteria > Pseudomonadati > Pseudomonadota > Gammaproteobacteria > Pseudomonadales > Pseudomonadaceae > Pseudomonas > Pseudomonas sp. PA-1-6B. The sequence continues at coordinate 36,576 of NZ_WJZM01000014.1, read as the reverse complement.
GTCCACAACCACAGCGTGCTGAGAAACCCCAGGCCCGGCAGGGCGGCGTACAGCAGATAGTTGCGTGTACCGCGCAGCTTCTGGTCGCCCAGGTAATGCTTGATCACGGCCAGGTTCACCGCCGAAAACGCGAACAGCGCGCCAAAGCTGATCATGTTGGCCACGGTGTCCAGGCTGATAAACAGCGCAATCAGCGAAAACAGGCTGACCAGCATGATCGCGTTGGCCGGCACGCGTTTTTTCGTCACCAGCTTGCCGAATACCCTGGGCAACGCGCCGTCGCGGCCCATGGCGAACAGCACGCGGGACACGCTGGCCTGGGAGACCATCGCGGAGGCGAAACAGCCCGCCACATAGGTGGCGGTAAACGCACTCACCAGCAGCTCGCCGCCGACCCGGCGCATCACATCGACCGAAGCCGAGTCGGGATCGGCAAAACTATTCCATTCCGGGAAGACCATCTGGGCGCAATACGACACCACCAGAAACAGCAACCCACCGATCAGCGACACCGCCATGATCGCCTGCGGAATGGTACGGCGCGGGTCCGGCGTCTCCTCGGCCATGGTCGACACCGCATCAAAACCCAGGAACGACAGGCACAGCACCGCCGCGCCGGTCATGATCAGCGGCACGCTGAAACCTTCATGGTGAAACGGCTCGAGCAGCGACACCGGCGCGGCTTGCCCGCTGAGGTTGTGGATCGACAACCCCACGAACACCACGATGAACACCAGTTGGGCCACGATCAGCACCCAATTGACCCGGGTAATCGACTCGATACCCACCAGATTCAGCGCCGTCACCAGGGCAATGGAGCCCAATACCCATACCGCGGTGGGCACGTTAGGAAAGTATTCGGACAAGTAGATGCCGATCAGCAAATAGCTGAGCAGCGGCAGGAAGATGTAGTCCAACAGCAAGGTCCAGCCGGCGATAAAGCCGAAGGAGGCGCCAAACGCCTTGCGCGTATAGGTGTAGACCGAGCCCGAATACGGGTGCGCCTTGACCATGCACCCATAGCTGTAGGCCGTCAGCAGCATGGCAGCCAGGGTCAACAGGTAGGCGGTGGGCAGGTGCCCTTTGGTCATCTGGGTGACCAGACCGTAGGTGGTGAACACCGCCAGCGGCACCATATACGCCAGGCCGAACAGTACCAGCCCGACAAGGCCCAGGGGTTGTCGAAAGCGGCGCGATGAGGTTGGTTGGGTTGGGGTCTGATGGGCGGGAGTATCGGCTACGTTTGTTATTGTATTCATTGCTGACTCCTGGAAAGTGGAATGCAGGGCGCCGCGGCGTTCGATCAAATCGACACCTTTGATGAATCATCCATTGGGAGCGGTGGGCAGGCCGCTATGGGGCGCCCACCCTGGTCAACCGAAGCGGCATGCAGGGGCTCAGCCCTTCACAGTTTTCCCGCGATCCGTGCGGTGCGGTCTACCGCGATGCGGGTCTTGTCGACCAGCTCATCGAGCTCCGCGCGGCTGGCTACCAGGGCCGGCGCCATGATCATGCGGCCCAGGGTCGAGCGGATGATCACGCCTTCTTCAAAGCCAAAAGTGCGGCATTGCCAGGCCAGGTCGTTTTCATTGGCAAAGCGTTTGCGCGTGGCCTTGTCCTCGACAAACTGCAAGGCTGCCAGCAGGCCGGTGCCCTGGATCTCGCCGATCAGCGGGTGGTTGCCAAAGACTTCGTGCAGGAGCTTGTGCAAATACGGCCCGGTGTCGTCCTTCACCTGGCGCACGATCCCTTCGTCACGCAAGGCCTTGAGGTTGGCCAGGGCCACCGCCGCCGCAACCGGGTGCCCGGAATACGTCAGGCCATGGGCAAACACCCCGCCCCGCTCCACCAGGGCTTCGGCCATGCGCTTGCTCAATACCAAACCACCCATGGGCAGGTAACCTGAGGTCAGGCCCTTGGCGATCGACAACGTGTCGGGTTCGAAGCCGAAATACTGATGGGCAAACCACTCACCTGTACGACCGAAACCGCCAATCACTTCATCAGCGCACAGCAGCACATCGTATTGGCGACAGATACGCTGGATCTCTGGCCAGTAGCTTTCTGGCGGAAAAATCATGCCGCCGGCGCCCTGGAAAGGTTCAGCGATAAAACCGGCGACGTTTTGCGCGCCCAACTCCAGAATCTTTTCTTCCAGTTGCAGGGCGCAGCGCCGCCCGAACTCGGCCGGGTTCAACTCACCGCCCTGGGCGTACCAATAAGGCTCGTCAATGTGCGCGACGTCCGGGATCAAGCCGCCCATTTCATGCATGAATTTCATGCCGCCCAGGGCAGACGCCGCCAGGGTGGAGCCGTGATAGCCGTTCCAGCGACCGATCATGATCTTCTTCTGCGGCTTGCCGAGCACTTGCCAGTAGCGGCGTACGGTGCGGATCAGCACTTCATTGGCTTCGGAACCGGAGTTGGTGTAGATCACATGGCTGTAGTGCCCTGGCAACAGGCTGAACAGCAACTCGGACAGCTCGATCACCGCCGGATGGGTGGTGTGAAAGAACATGTTGTAGTACGCCAACTGATCCATCTGCGCAGCAGCCGCAGCCGTCAGGTCCTTGCGCCCATAACCCAGCTGCGTGCACCACAGGCCCGACATCCCGTCCAGGTAACGCTTACCCTCGCTGTCCCACAGGTACAGGCCCTCACCGCGGACCATTACGCGCGGGCCTTCGGCATTCAGCGCCTTTTGATCCACAAAGGCATGGATATGGTGGGCCGCGTCCGAGGCCTGATAGTCCTGGGTCTGGCGTTGCGGTTCAAAGGGTAGGTTCATGGCTTTTTCTCTTGTTGTGGGTAGTCATGCGGCCGGTCAACGGCCTTTGCTCATGTAGCGTTCGAGGGGGTCTTTGCTCAGCCCGCCCTGGGCCTCGGCCAACGAGTCGATAAACAGGGAAAACAGTTCCGATTGCGTGCCGATGTCGAGCTTGCTGTAGATGTGCTTGCGGTGGGACTTGATGGTGTCTTCGGTGACCCCGAGGCGCTCGGCCAGCGAACGTGTGGAGTGACCGCGCAGGATCAACTGGGTGATCCGGCATTCGCGTTCGGTGAGCAGCGAGGAGCCGAAGTTGTTGAGTGCCGAGTGAATACGCTGTTCCAGCAGGCTTTCGAAACGCGCGCCCTGAGCCTCCAGGCCGACGAAGTGCTTGCCCAGCACTGCCAATACCCAAGGTGCTATGCGCTTGAATTGCTCGGTGGTGGCCGCGTCGAGCTTTTGCGTAAAGGCCAGCGACACTGCCAGGCTCAAGCCGTTGCTCGCCTGCAGGATGTAGTTGAGCTCATCCTCCAGGTGCGAATGCCGGTAAAACGACTGGTAGTACTCGCTGTGCTCAAAGTGGTCGGGGGCCACATCGGCAAGGTCGTAGCAGCCGGAAGCGGCGCCCTCCACGCAGGCGCCGTAGAACGGGTCGAGCAAGTAAAAACCGGAGAGGTACTGGCGCACATTGCCCTGGGGCAGCCATGGCCCGTCCAGTTCGAACAATGCGCTGGGCATGCCGTCGTGGGGGTACAGGTACAAGGTCGTGGCTTGAATGGGGTGGATACACCCCAGGGCATCGAACAACGTGGCGGCAAACCCCGCGTGCCCGATGCTCTCGGTCACCCTGGCTATTTGTTCGAACCACTGGGCTGAAGACAGTCGATCATTATCCACTTCGAAGACTCGCCGTCATAACGGTTGGGTGCGACACCAGGTCACTGGCGCCGGGGACTGAAGTGATAGTCCCATACCCGCAAAGCCATCGAAATCACCCGTTAGGGTGAGGGGGTGCGCTGGAACCTCGGAATCGCCAAGCCCAGGCTTTCGCGCAAGGTCGAGCCCTCGTAGGCCGTGCGATAAACACCGCGCTCTTGCAGCAAAGGGATCACCTCCTGAGTAAAGCGATCAAATTGCCCAGGGTGCCCGATGTAGATATTGAACCCGTCCACCGCCCGTGCCTCGAACCAATCCGCCATTTTCTGCGCTACCGTGGCGGCGCTGCCCACGAACGCGCCTGGGCGCAATTGCCGGCCAAACTCGACGGCCTGGCGCAGGCTGAAGCCCTGCTCCCGCGCCTGGTCGGCGATGCGTTTGGCAGCGGTGAAAAAACTGCTGCGCGCGGCCTCCAGGCTTTCTTGCGGGAACGGCGCATCCAGGTCGTACTGGCTGAAATCGTGCCAGCCAAAATTGCGCCCGAACTCCTTGAGTGCCAGCGCAAAACTGTGATCGAGCTGATGGTAGTGCTGCTCGATTTCCCGGGCATGGGCATCGGTGTCGCCCACATAAATTTCCGCACCGGGCATGATCAGTACCTGTTCCGGATCGCGCCCCCGTTGTGCCGCCCTGCCCTTGATATCGCGGTAAAACGCCTGGCCCTGCTCGATACTGGCCGCGTGGGTGAAGATCACATCGGCAGTGGCGGCGCCCAGGTCGCGGCCTTGCTCCGAGTCGCCGGCCTGGAAAATCACCGGCTGGCCTTGGGGCGAGCGCTGGATATTCAGCGGGCCCACCACCGAGAAGTGTTCGCCTTGGTGATTCAGGCTGTGCAGCTTGCTCGGGTCGAGAAACTGCCCAGTGGCACGGTTACGCACAAACGCATTGTCTTCGTAAGAGTTCCACAGCCCCTGTACCACCTGAACGTGTTCGGCGGCACGCCCGTAGCGGGTGGCATAGTCGTAATGTTCGTCGCGGCTGTAATTGCCGGCGGTACCGGCATCGCCACTGGTCACCACGTTCCAGCCGGCGCGGCCTTTGCTGATCAGGTCCAGGGAGGCGAGGCGCCGGGCGACGTTATAGGGCGAGTTATACGAGGTGGTCAGCGTACCGACCAGGCCGATATGCCGCGTGCTCACGGCCAGTGCCGACAGCAAGGTCAGCGGCTCCAGACGATTGAGGTAATGGGAAGGCGAGCCTTCGGTGATGAACTGGCTGTCGACGATGAACAGCAGGTCGAACAGCGCCGCCTCGGCCTGGCGCGCTATCTCGATGTACCAATCGACGTTGACGCTGGCATCGGCCGGCAACTGCGGATCAAGCCACAGGTTATGGCGGCCCGGTCCACCGCAGCCCATGGTCAGGGCGCCCAGTTTGAGCTGTCTTTTAGTCATTGCGCAGTAGTCCTTCAAGCGGTCAGGGCTGGGTGGTGGCGACGGCGGGCTGCAAGGCGGCTGCAAATGAAGGGTCGAACAACGTGGCGGCCGAGTAAGACTTGACCAGGCCCAGGCCGGCAAAAAAGTCCACGGTCTTTTGCGCCTCGATGGGCGCCTGAGGCGTCAGCGGCTCGACGGTGGTGCGTGCGCGGGCAAACCAGACGCGAGCGATGTCGGCATCAGCGCGGGTGCGCTTGGCCCAGGCATCGGCATACGCGTTGGCGTTGGCCGGGCTTTGGCGGGCCCAGTCGCGGGCTTTTTTCAGGCGCTGGAGGAAGTCGCTGATGGGTTCACGCTTGACCTCGACAGCACTGGCGTTGGCGGCAATGAAACTCTGCGCCGGGATCAAGTCTTCAGCGGTTGCCAGCACCCGCGCACCTTGGCGTTCCTGTTGCGTGACATAGGGTTCCCAGGTGGCGATCACGTCAACGGCGCCGCCTTCCAGCGCGTGGGAGGCATCCAGGGCGCTGAGGTAGCGCCATTGCAGCGAATCGCGCGCAACCCCGGCCTTGTCCAGTGCGGTCAGCAACAGTTGCTGGCTCCAGGAACCTTTCCAGATCGCAGCGCGTTTGCCTGCCAGATCGGCCAGGCTGTGGATCGACGAGTCCTTTTTTACCAGGATGGCTACGCCGTCGAGATTCTGCCGGCTGACGGCGATCACCTTGATCGGTGCGCCCAAGGCGCCCAGAAACAATACCGGGGCATCCCCGAGCAGTCCCAGGTCCAGGCTGCCGACGTTGAGCGCTTCGGCCACCGGCGACCCGGCCGTGAACTGCTTCCAGTCCAGCGTGTAAGGCAGGTCATCGAGCACCCCCGCCGCTTCCATCACGGCCTGAGCGTTGTAGCTCTGGTCGCCGACCACCAGGGTTTGGGCCTGCGCCGTCAGGCACAGCAAAGAGGCGGCCAACCCGGCCGCCAGGGTTTTGAGGTAACGCACGTTCGTCTCCAGATGCCCTGTGGGGCATTCAAGTCGATCCGCACGCACGGTCTCGGTTTTAAAAAGCTTTTATCTGTGGCGAGGGAGCTTGCTCCCGCTGGGCTGCGTAGCGGCCCCATGCTCCTGACAAAGAGCAGGGCCGCTTCGCGCCCCAGCGGGAGCAAGCTCCCTCGCCACAGGTTTTTGGGTGTCCGGGCTATTTTCGTGGGGCTGAAGGCGAGATGTAAAATACTAATAACGCATAACCTAATTCATTAATAATGCGCATATCGCATCACGCTAGCGCGGCAATTCAACCCGAGCCGCCAACCCGGAACCACGTCGATTGCTCAGGCTCAGCTCACCGCCCTGCTCGCGCACAATGGCCCGCGCCGCCGAGAGCCCAAGCCCCACCCCACCGGTATTGCGGTTGCGTGAGGTCTCGAGACGAAAGAACGGGTCGAACACACGCTCCAGGTCCGCCTCGGGAATCCCCGGGCCCTCATCGTTGACTTCGATGCACACCCTCTGGTCGTCAACACTCAGAGCAATGCTGGGGTGCCGGGCATACTTGGCGGCATTTTCCAGCAGGTTGACCACCACCCGTTTAAGCGCCAATGGCCGGCCGTGATAGACCAGATGGGGCGGCCCCCGGAAGTCGACCGCCAGCTGCTGGTCGCGATAGTCGTCGATGATGGTTTGCAGCAGTTCAGACAGATCGAATGCCGTGCTGTGCTCCAGCACCGTATCGTCGCGGAAAAACGCCAGCGCGGCATTGATCATCGACTGCATTTCCTCGACATCGCGAATCAGCTTGTGCTGATGGTCCAGATCCTCCATGAACTCACAGCGCAGGCGTATCCGCGTCAAAGGCGCGCGCAAGTCATGGGAAATGGCTGCCAGCATCTGGGTGCGTTCGCCGATGAAGTGCTGGATCTGCGCCTGCATGGTGTTGAAGGCGATAGTGGCCTGGCGTATTTCGTCGGGGCCTTCGATGTCGATCGGCGGTGCGCGCAGATCGCCGCCGAAGCGTCTGGCGGCACTGGCGAAACGCTGCAACGGCTTGGCCAATTGCCGGGTGGCCACCCAGGCGACCAGCAAGGTGGCGATCAACCCCAGGATGATGATCACCGCAATCCGCGTGGGTGCACTCAGGCCCCAACTGCGTTCGGGTGGGATGAAGGACAACCAGCTGCCATCAAGTAACTGCACCAGCGCGACATAATGCGCGTCGGGGCTGCCACGCGGCCAATCGTCCGGGCTGTACACCTGAATGGTGCGCCCCGTGCCAAACAACGCCTGTATCCCCGGGACTTCGCCCGCCTGTAGCACGTTGCCGCCGCTGGGCAGGCCGAAATCCACGGGGTCGGTATGCCACGTCACCTGCAACCGGGCATCGCTGGCCGCTGCCGCCAGGTGCGAGCGCAACGGCGCAGGCGCGGCCTCGATCACTTTCAACGTCGCGGCCATCTGCTCCAGCAACCCCGTGCGGTCGATGGGCGGACGCGCCCACACCCCGGCCACCTGCACGAACAAGGCATTGAGGGCCAGTGAGGCGAGCATCGCGGCGAGAATGGTCAGGGCGATCCGCCGGTTCAGGGTGTCGCGGCGCAGCAGGCGGCGAATCATGCGCGGGTCACCGGGGCGGTGAACAGATAGCCGCCATTGCGCACGGTGCGGATCAGGTCCGGGCGTTTGCAGTCGGACTCGATCTTGCGCCGCAGCCGGCTGACCTGCACGTCGATGCTGCGGTCGAAGGCGTCGTGGCCCTGGCCATGGGTCAGGTCGATCAACTGGTCGCGGGTGAGAATGCGCTGCGGGTGTTCGAGAAACACTACCAGCAGGTCGAACTCGCCACCGGACAACGGGATCATGACGCCCTCCGGCGAACGCAGCTCGCGACAGGTGATATCCAGATGCCAACCGGCGAAGGCAATCACCGGGCGTGAGCGCTCGTCGGCCGCGATGACCGGCTGTCCCGCACGCCGTTGCACAGCGCGCAGGCGGGCCAGCAATTCGCGCGGGGCGAAGGGTTTGGTCAGGTAGTCGTCGGCGCCCAGTTCCAGGCCAACAATGCGGTCGCTCAGCTCGCCCATGGCCGTGAGCATGATGATAGGGATGCCGAACTGCGCCCGCACTTTCTGACAGAGGCTGAGGCCGCCTTCGCCGGGCAACATGAGATCAAGAATGATCGTGTCCGGCCGCTGTTGTGCTATGGCCGCCCACATGGCCTCGCCGTCGGCGGCCACGTCGACTTCATAGGCGTGCTGGACGAAGAATTTCTTCAGCAATGCCAGCACTTCCACGTCGTCATCGACGATCAGCAGTCTGCTCACGTTCACAGATTCCCAGGCCAAAAAAAGAACGACATCTAAAACCATTCCGGCGCCGGGGTCATTTATTTCAATCGAGCAACATTCCTTCGCCACGGACACAACCCGCACATCTTTGGGCAAAACCTGTCGGGCATGCTGCACACCTCCCACTCACGAAAGACGCCTATGAAAGTTTCGAGCAGCAGGTACACCGAGCAAGCAGCAGGCGATGCGCGGCCATTGGTACTGAGCCAGCGCACCTCTTCCCCGGCTCAGGATAGCCCGATGCTGTTCCAGGAATCCTGCCTGGGGCTGAACGCGGACCTGGACCGTATCGTGCTGCGCCGCTACTTCGAACACTACAGCCCCGACGCCGGGCGCTGGGTCGAGTACGCCCACTCCATTCCCATCGCCGAGCTTGTCCACTGGATCATGACCCATGGTCAGTTGCATATCGAATCGTCACACGACACTCCAAACGAACAGGCAACCCATTGATAGCCCGTAAATGCTCACTCCTGCTCCTGATGGCGGCCACCCTGAGCCTGATGGCTTGCAGCAGCAACAAGGTCGAACCCGAGCGGTATACCGGCTTTCTTCATGACTACAGCCTGCTGAAAGAACAGCAGAGCCCGTCGGGCCAGACCGTACTGAGTTGGATCAGCCCGGCCTTGAAGCGCGGCCGCTACAAGCAGGTCTACCTGGCGCCCAGCCAGTTTTTCCCGGCTGTTGAACCCAGCGCCCAGATCCCCCAAAGCACGCTCTCCCACGTCACCGGCTACTACGACCTGGTACTGCGCTCGGAACTTGGCAAATACGTTTATCTGGCCTCAAAACCTGGCCCTGACACCCTCACAGTACGGCCTGCCATCACCCGCATCGCCACCAGCCCACAGGGGCTGCGGTTTTATGAGTGGCTGCCGATCACCCTGGTCGCAGCGGGCGTGAGCGCCGCCACTGGCATCCGCGATCGAGACATTGAAATCGCCACGGAGCTGTCATTGGAAGATGGTTCGACCGGCGATGTCGTGGCGGCCATGGTGCGTAAAGGCACCGGCGCACCCCTGGCCAATGACAAGCAAGTCATGACCGCCGACAACGTCAAGGACGTGCTCGACGGCTGGGCTCGCGACCTGGGTACGTCGTACAGTGCAGTCGCTCGATAACCCTCGCCGCGCTCAAACGTCATAATCACAGGGGCATCTGCGTGGTAATCTCCCGGCACCACGAATAGACATTGATCGTCACTTGACGATGACCAAAGCCAGGAAAGACCATGCCCAAGATTTCTCACTCAGCGCTACGCCGTAATTTCCGTGACCTGCTGGCAACGCCCCTGTGCGTTGAAACCGCCTCCGTATTCGACCCCATGTCTGCCCGCATCGCGGCCGACCTGGGGTTTGAAGTGGGAATCCTGGGCGGCTCGGTGGCCTCCCTGCAGGTGCTGGCGGCTCCCGATTTTGCGTTGATTACCCTGAGTGAGTTCGTCGAGCAAGCCACCCGCATCGGCCGTGTGGCCCAGTTGCCCTTCATCGCCGATGCCGACCATGGCTACGGCAACGCCCTGAACGTGATGCGCACCGTCGAAGAACTGGAACGTGCCGGCGTCGCAGCGCTGACCATCGAAGACACCCTCTTGCCCGCGCAATTCGGGCGTAAATCCACGGACCTGATTTCCGTCGAAGAAGGCATCGGCAAGGTCAAGGCCGCGCTAGAGGCGCGTGTCGACCCGGCGCTGTCGATCATTGCGCGCACCAACGCCGGCGTGCTGCCCACCCGCGACGTGATTGCACGGACCAAGGCCTACGAAAAGGCCGGCGCTGACGGCATCTGCATGGTCGGCGTCAAGGACTTCGACCACCTGGAGCAGATCGCTGAGAACCTCAGCGTTCCGCTGATGCTGGTGACCTACGGCAACCCACAACTGCACGACAGCGAGCGCCTGGCCAGCCTGGGCGTACGCATCGTGGTGGCCGGGCATGGCGCCTATTTCGCCGCGATCAAGGCCACTTACGACAGCCTGCGTGCCCAGCGTCAGCTGACCCACAGCACCTCGAACCTCAGTGCGACGGAGTTGACCCACACCTACACCTTGCCTGAGAGCTATGTGGCGTGGGCCGAAGAGTTCATGGATGTAAAAGAGTAATCAATCACTCACGGCTCAGCCGTTGGCGCATTCCTGCGCTGGCGGCCGGGCCGGGCTGTACCACGCACTGATCCATCGCCACCCACGCCCCTTCCTCCGTCGCCATCATCGGCTGCACCGGTCGGCCCGTCTCACGGTCCACTACCTCGACACTGATGCCCTCCTCGGCGTAATGCCGATTGCCCCACGCCACCAACGCCATTAGCACCATACGAAAGTCTTCGCCTCTGGCCGTCGGCACGTATTCGTAGCGTGGCGGCCGCTCGCTGTAGGCGCGGCGCTCCAGCATCCCCGCGTCTACCAAGCCATTAAGGCGGCGCGTGAGCATGTTGGGCGCGATGCCCAGGCTGCGCGAGAACTCGTCAAAACGGCGCAAGCCGTGCAAGGCGTCGCGCATGATCAGCATGCTCCACCACTCCCCTACCCGTTCAAGGCTACGGGCGATGGGGCATTCGGCACTGATGAGGGATTTGCGCTGCATAAGTATTCCTGTGTGCGAGTACAAACTTGTATGACGCCATGTTACTTTCATGATGATAGTGACGTCCATACGCTGTGTATCCTTCAAGCAACAGGAGTCGATTGAGCATGAGTAAACGTATCGTCGTGACGGGCATGGGCGCGCTGACACCGCTGGGGTCGAGCGTGGAATCCACTTGGCAGCGCTTGCTGGACGGGCAGTCGGGCATCCGCCGCTTGCCGCAAGAGTTGATCGGTGATCTGGCGGTCACCATCGGCGGCCAGGTGCAGAGTGTGTTGCAAGACCCCGAAGCCGGTTTTGATCCTGATCGACTATTGGCAGCCAAGGAACAGCGCAAGATGGACCGCTTTATCCTGTTTGCCCTGGCGGCGGCGGATGAAGCCCTGAAGCAGGCCAATTGGGCCCCCAGAACACCCGAGGAGCAGGAACGCACGGCAACCATCATCGCCTCCGGTGTCGGTGGTTTTCCGGCCATTGCCGATGCGGTGCGCACCACTGACAGCAAGGGCCCGCGTCGTTTGTCGCCCTTCACCATTCCATCGTTTCTGAGCAACATGGCCGCCGGGCATGTGTCGATCAACTATGGCTTGAAAGGCCCTCTGGGTGCGCCAGTAACCGCGTGTGCCGCCGGGGTTCAGGCTATCGGCGACGCAGCGCGAATGATTCGCGCCGGGGAAGTCGACGTCGCGGTATGCGGCGGTGCCGAAGCGGCGATTCATCGCGTCAGCCTTGCCGGCTTCGCCGCGGCGCGAGCGCTGTCCAGCGATTTCAATGCCACCCCGCAGCGCGCTTCGCGCCCCTTCGATCAGGCGCGCGACGGCTTTGTGATGGGCGAAGGCGCCGGCATTCTGGTAATTGAAGAACTCGAACATGCCCTGGCGCGGGGTGCGCAGCCGATTGCCGAACTGGTGGGCTATGGCACCAGTGCAGACGCCTATCACATGACCGCTGGGCCTGAAGACGGTGACGGTGCGCGCCGGGCAATGACTCAAGCGTTGCGCCAGGCGGGCATCGAGGCGTCGCAGGTGCAGTACCTGAATGCCCACGCGACCTCCACACCTGTGGGCGACAAAGGCGAGCTGGCGGCGATCAGGACGCTATTCGGTACTGGCGGCAGCCCGGCCATCAGCTCGACAAAATCCGCCACCGGCCACTTGCTCGGTGCTGCGGGGGGCATCGAAGCCGTCTTCACCGTGCTTGCCCTGCGTGACCAGATCGCGCCAATGACACTCAACCTGGAAAACCCGGACGCCCTCGCCGACGGCCTGGACATGGTGCGCGATGAGGCGCGGCCCATGCCGATTGAATATGCGCTGTCCAATGGCTTCGGCTTTGGCGGCGTGAACGCCAGCGTACTGTTCCGACGCTGGACATAAGCCGGGGTTTGCCCCTGGGCTGAATTTCACCGACCATGGCGCCTTTCTGTTCCTGCCAACACGAGGTGCCCATGGCCAACCACGACCTGTCCTATACCCCTGACCCAGACGCCGATTCCATCTCCTCCGACGTGATCGGCTTCAACGGCATCCTGGTCTCCACCCAGATTCCCACCCATGCCGATGGCAGCCTTGAGCTGGGCGATATCACCCTGCAAAGCGAGTGCACCCTGCAAGCGCTGAAAGTTGCCTTGGAAAAGGCTGGCAGTTCGATGGACCGGGTTATGCACCTGACCATCTACCTCACTGACATGGCCGACCGTGCTGCGTTCAACGAGGTCTACAAGCGCTTTTTCGCCAAGCCCTGGCCAGTGCGGGCGGCAGTGGGCGTTGCCGCCTTGGCGGTGGAAGGTATGCGGGTGGAAGTGACGGCGATGGCTGCCAAGGCTTGAATCTGTGGCGCCGTTAGCGCCGATCTGATCGAAATGTCGAACGCGGTCAAAAAGGTGGGCTTGCCTGCGATAGCGGTGGTGAATGTTCCATCGCCATCGCAGCATAGGTATCTACACAACTTTGTGGGCTGTACCCGCCAACGGTAACTACGATGCGAAGCGAGCCGCTCTTGCTCTTGATCTGCTTTTGATCTTGATCTTAAGCGCCCCGTCAAACCACGCTGGCCGGAATTCGACAGGGATTTGGGGGGTAAACCGGCAGGGATGCCGGTTTAGCCGCCCCGCGCCATGGATGGCGCGTGGCGGCGGCCCCCCAAATCACTGGCGGATTACGGGCACACCGAGCCTAGGCGAGGTGCCGAGTGGTGGGGCAAGAGCGTTTTGCTTACTTTTGCGCTTTTCAAAAGTGAGCCGCTGTCAGAGCGGAACCCTAGGTGGCCGTTACCTAAATAACGGATATGTACCCGGTTCAACTGTGTTGACTGTTAGGCCGTCTTCGCAGGCAAGCCAGCTCCCACATTTGGATCGCCGTGCCTCAGCCAGATCAGCGTCGGCTGTCAGGCCGTCACGGGAGCAAGCTCCCTCGCCACAGATTTAGCGTCGTGCCGAAGTTTCAAGTGGCCGGTTTCAAGTCCGAATGAACGTGCCGGTGCCTGTGAGGATGTTCTGCAGGGTTTGCTGCACTTCGGCCATGTCTGACGCGGCGGTGCCGTGGGTGATCTCCAGCTGGTCCTTGCCGCCCAGGGCATCGGCATCGCCGGCCGCCAGTTCGATCAATAAGGTGGTGTCGCCCAACGTCACTTTCAGCCCATCCAGGGTCGAAGGTTCGTAGTCCCAGGTCAGCTCCACTTCGTCTTCATCCGGGTAACGGGTGAGCATGAACATTTCGCCGTTCTTGCCGTGACAGCAAAGCATGGCCATGTTGTCTTCTTCGTCGTCGCACGGGGTGGCCATCAGGGCGTCGGTTTTCAGCTGCAGCATGGGGCAATCCTGTGTAGGGGAGGGCAATTGTGCCACTGCGGCGAATTTTGTGCTTCATCCTGTGTCGGAAGTTGGGCATGACCTGACGGGCCGGATCGGTCATTTCTGGTACTGATGGTGTGCAAAGTAGCAAGATTTTCTACCGAAAATCCGAGGTTGCCCAAGTTGCAACCGGCACCCTGCTTACCGATGACCGAATATGTCGCAGCGTTGCAAGCAGCGTTCTTCCTACACTCGTTAAGCTGCGCAACGGATGTGCCCTGTGCCAGGCGCCTGACCTGCCCGTCGTATCGTCATCTGGCCAACGGCATGCCGTATGGAAGTTGTATGTGACCTGACTGTCCTGTCCAGCTTCACCCACCTGTCACCCTGATTCGTTTATGGTGCTTGTCAGCACACCAGCGAACAGAGCTGACGGTCTCCCCGCAAGGGGATAACACGCGACGCTTTCATCAATAACAAGCCCAAGCGGAGTACCACAGATGGCGTTCTTCACCGCAGCCAGCAAGGCCGACTTCCAGCATCAACTGCAAGCGGCACTGGCGCAGCACCTCAGTGAACAGGCACTGCCACAAGTGGCGCTGTTCGCTGAACAATTCTTCGGCATCATTTCTCTGGACGAACTGACCCAGCGTCGCCTTTCCGACCTGGCCGGTTGCACCCTGTCTGCCTGGCGCCTGCTTGAGCGCTTTGATCACACCCAACCGCAAGTGCGGGTCTACAACCCCGATTACGAACGTCATGGCTGGCAATCGACCCACACTGCGGTCGAAGTGCTGCACCATGACCTGCCCTTTCTGGTCGACTCGGTACGCACCGAGCTGAACCGCCGGGGCTACAGCATCCATACCCTGCAAACCACCGTGCTCAGCGTGCGTCGTGGCAGCAAGGGCGAGCTGCTGGAAATCCTGCCCAAGGGCACCCAGGGCGAAGGCATCCTGCAAGAATCGCTGATGTACCTGGAGATCGACCGCTGCGCCAATGCCGCCGAACTGAACGTGCTGAGCAAAGAGCTTGAGCAGGTGCTGGGCGAAGTACGCGTGGCCGTGGCCGATTTCGAACCGATGAAAGCCAAGGTCCAGGACCTGCTGGCTGGTATCGACGCCAGCGCGTTCGCCATCGACGGCGAAGAAAAAGCCGAGATCAAGAACTTCCTCGAATGGCTGGTGGGCAACCACTTCACCTTCCTGGGCTACGAAGAGTTCGTGGTACGTGACGAGGCGGACGGCGGTCATATCGAATATGACGCCAGCTCCTTCCTCGGTCTGACCAAGCTGCTGCGCGCCGGCCTCACCGCCGAAGACCTGCGCATCGAAGACTACGCCGTGGCCTACCTGCGCGAGCCGACCGTACTGTCGTTCGCCAAGGCCGCCCACCCAAGCCGCGTGCACCGCCCGGCCTACCCGGACTACGTGTCGATCCGCGAGATCAGCGCCGACGGCAAGGTCATCAAGGAACACCGTTTCATGGGCCTGTACACCTCCTCGGTGTATGGCGAAAGCGTGCGGGTGATCCCTTACATCCGTCGCAAGGTCGCGGAAATCGAACGTCGTTCGGGCTTCCAGGCCAAGGCGCACCTGGGTAAAGAGCTTGCCCAGGTGGTGGAAGTATTGCCCCGCGACGACCTGTTCCAGACTCCGGTCGACGAGCTGTTCAGCACCGTGATGTCGATCGTGCAGATCCAGGAGCGCAACAAGATCCGCGTGTTCCTGCGCAAAGACCCCTATGGTCGTTTCTGCTACTGCCTGGCGTACGTGCCACGCGACATCTACTCCACCGAAGTGCGCCAGAAGATCCAGCAAGTGCTGATGGACCGCCTGAAGGCCTCGGACTGCGAGTTCTGGACCTTCTTCTCCGAGTCCGTGCTTGCCCGTGTACAACTGATTCTGCGGGTTGACCCGAAGAACCGCCTGGACATCGACCCGCTGCAACTGGAAAAAGAAGTGGTGCAGGCCTGCCGCAGCTGGCAGGACGACTACGCCAGCCTGGTAGTGGAAAGCTTCGGCGAAGCCCAGGGCACCAACGTGCTGGCGGATTTCCCCAAAGGCTTCCCGGCCGGCTACCGCGAGCGTTTCGCCGCGCATTCGGCTGTGGTCGACATGCAGCACCTCAACAGCCTGACCGAAGCCAACCCGCTGGTGATGAGCTTCTATCAGCCGCTGGGCCAGGTCTCCGGCCAGCGTGAGCTGCATTGCAAGCTCTACCACGCTGACACGCCGCTGGCGCTGTCCGACGTGCTGCCGATTCTGGAAAACCTCGGCCTGCGTGTGCTGGGCGAGTTCCCGTATCGCCTGCGCCATGCCAATGGCCGTGAGTTCTGGATTCATGACTTTGCGTTCATCGCCGCCGAAGGCGTGAACCTGGATATCCAGCAGCTCAACGACACCCTGCAGGATGCATTCGTGCACATCGTGCATGGCGATGCCGAGAACGATGCGTTCAACCGCCTGGTCCTCACCGCCGGCCTGCCATGGCGCGACGTGGCGCTGCTGCGTGCCTATGCCCGTTACCTGAAGCAGATTCGCCTGGGCTTCGACCTGGGTTACATCGCCAGCACCCTGAACAACCACACCGACATCGCCCGCGAGTTGACCCGGTTGTTCAAGACCCGCTTCTACCTGGCGCGCAAGCTCACTGCCGACGACCTGGAAGACAAGCAGCAACGCCTGGAGCAAGCGATCCTCAGCGCCCTGGACGACGTTCAGGTGCTCAACGAAGACCGCATCCTGCGTCGCTACCTGGACCTGATCAAGGCCACCCTGCGTACCAACTTCTACCAGACCGATGCCAACGGCCAGAACAAGTCGTACTTCAGCTTCAAGTTCGACCCGCGTGCTATCCCCGAGCTGCCCAAGCCAGTGCCGAAGTTTGAAATCTTCGTGTACTCGCCGCGGGTCGAAGGCGTGCACCTGCGCTTTGGCAACGTGGCTCGTGGCGGCCTGCGCTGGTCCGACCGTGAAGAAGACTTCCGCACCGAAGTGCTTGGCCTGGTAAAAGCCCAGCAAGTGAAGAACTCGGTGATCGTGCCGGTGGGCGCCAAGGGCGGCTTCCTGCCGCGTCGCCTGCCATTGGGCGGCAGCCGGGACGAGATCGCGGCCGAAGGCATCGCCTGCTACCGCATCTTCATTTCCGGCCTGTTGGACATCACCGACAACCTGAAAGACGGCGCGCTGGTGCCGCCGGCCAACGTCGTGCGTCATGACGACGATGACCCGTATCTGGTGGTGGCGGCGGACAAGGGCACTGCGACCTTCTCCGACATCGCCAACGGCATTGCCATCGACTACGGCTTCTGGCTGGGCGATGCGTTCGCCTCCGGTGGTTCGGCTGGTTACGACCACAAGAAAATGGGCATCACCGCCAAGGGCGCGTGGGTCGGTGTACAGCGTCACTTCCGTGAGCGCGGCATCAACGTGCAGGAAGACAGCATCACTGTGGTAGGTGTCGGCGATATGGCCGGTGACGTGTTCGGTAACGGCTTGTTGATGTCGGACAAACTGCAACTGGTCGCAGCGTTCAACCACCTGCATATCTTCGTTGACCCGAACCCGAACCCGGCCACCAGCTTCGTCGAGCGCAAGCGTTTGTTCGAACTGCCGCGTTCGGCCTGGACCGACTACGACACCAGCATCATGTCTGAAGGTGGCGGTATCTTCTCGCGCAGCGCGAAAAGCATTGCCATCTCGCCACAGATGAAAGAACGCTTCGACATCCAGGCCGACAAGCTGACCCCGACCGAACTGCTCAACGCCTTGCTCAAGGCGCCGGTGGACCTGTTGTGGAACGGCGGTATCGGTACCTACGTCAAGGCCAGCACCGAGAGCCATGCCGATGTGGGCGACAAGGCCAACGACGCACTGCGCGTCAACGGCAACGAGCTGCGCTGCAAGGTAGTGGGCGAGGGCGGTAACCTGGGCATGACCCAGCTGGGCCGGGTGGAATTCGGCCTCAATGGCGGCGGTTCCAACACCGACTTCATCGACAACGCCGGTGGCGTGGATTGCTCCGACCACGAAGTGAACATCAAGATCCTGCTCAACGAAGTGGTGCAGGCCGGTGACATGACCGACAAGCAGCGCAACCAGCTGCTGGCGAGCATGACCGACGAAGTCGGCAACCTGGTGTTGGGCAACAACTACAAGCAGACCCAGGCTCTGTCCCTGGCTGCGCGCAAGGCTTACGAGCGCGCTGCCGAGTACAAGCGCCTGATGAGCGACCTGGAAGGCCGTGGCAAGCTGGACCGCGCCATCGAGTACCTGCCGACCGAAGAGCAGCTCACCGAGCGCGCTTCCGCTGGCAAGGGGCTGACCCGTCCGGAGCTGTCGGTGCTGATCTCGTACAGCAAGATCGACCTCAAGGAAGCACTGCTCAAGTCGCTGGTACCGGATGACGAGTACCTGACCCGTGACATGGAGACCGCGTTCCCACCGAGCCTGGTGGCCAAGTTCGGCGAAGCCATGCGTCGCCATCGTCTGAAGCGCGAGATCGTCAGCACTCAGATCGCCAACGATCTGGTCAACCACATGGGCATCACCTTCGTTCAGCGACTCAAAGAGTCGACCGGCATGAGCCCGGCGAACGTGGCGGGCGCTTATGTGATCGTGCGGGACATCTTCCATCTCCCGCACTGGTTCCGTCAGATTGAAGCCCTGGACCACCAGGTTTCCGCTGACGTGCAACTGGAGCTGATGGACGAGTTGATGCGCCTGGGCCGTCGCGCTACGCGCTGGTTCCTGCGCAGCCGTCGCAACGAGCAAGACGCCGGGCGCGATACCGCGCACTTCGGTCCGCACCTGGCGGCGCTGGGCCTCAAGCTCGACGAACTGCTGGAAGGCCCGACCCGCGAAGGCTGGCAGAACCGCTACCAGGCCTACACCCAGGCCGGCGTACCGGAGTTGTTGGCACGCATGGTTGCAGGCACTACCCACCTGTACACCTTGCTGCCGATCATCGAAGCCGCCGACGTGACCGGGCATGACGCCGCCGAAGTGGCCAAGGCTTACTTCGCCGTGGGCAGCGCCCTGGACTTGCCATGGTACCTGCAGCAGATCAGTGATCTGCCAGTGGCCAACAACTGGCAGGCCCAGGCCCGCGAAGCCTTCCGCGATGACGTGGACTGGCAGCAACGGGCGATCACCATTTCGGTCCTGCAAATGGCCGATGCGCCGCAAGACATGGAAGCCCGCGTGGCCCTGTGGCTTGAGCAGCATCAGGACATGGCGGATCGCTGGCGTGCCATGATGGTGGAAATTCGTGCCGCGGTGGGCACGGACTACGCCATGTACGCGGTGGCCAACCGTGAGTTGCTGGACCTGGCGTTGAGTGGCCAGTCGGTGTTGCAACCGGCTTGATGACTCGCTAAACCAAAAGCCCCCGCATCGTGAGATGCGGGGGCTTTTTATTTGATCTGGAATGCGATCAATGTGGGAGCTGGCTTGCCTGCGATAGCGGCGGGTCAGTTAATCATTTGGTCACTGGTACACCGCTATCGCAGGCAAGCCAGCTCCCACAGTTTTCACTTTACTCACTTGGAGTCAGTGGTGTTTGAGTAGTCGGGTTTCCAGGTGATCCAGGTGCTGGGTCATCAGGGCGACAGCCGTGTGGGCGTCGCGCTGTTCCACGGCATCCACAATCGCCACATGCTCCTGCCACGCGCAATAGGTGCAGGCCTTTGTTTCAAATTGCGCAATGATCAACGACGTCAACGGCACCAGGCTGTTGAGAAACTGTGCCAACGGCGCATTGCCTGCCATGTGCGCCAGTTGCAGATGAAACTCTCCCGAAAACCGGATCGCCGGCCCCCGCTGGTCACGCTCAATGGCGTTGCGCTCGTGTGCAATCAGCTCGCGCAGTTGGCGAATTTGCATCGCTGTGGCCTGGGCGCAGGCCAGTTGCACCACGGTCATTTCGGTGAGGCGCCGTGCTTCCAGAATCTGCCGTGTGTGCTGGGCATCCGGCGCGGCGACCTGGGCGCGCTGGTTGGGGCGCAGGATGACCACTTGCTGATGGGACAGCTTGGCGAGCACCCGGCGAATCACGCTGCGGCTCACGCCAAAGAGTTCGCCCAGGCCTTCTTCGGTGAAGCGGCTGGCGGGCGCAATGCGTTGCTCAAGAATGGCGTCGAACAAGCGTGGGTAGATATCGTCCACCGAGGGCTTTTTTTCGGGCACCCAGCGTAGGGAGGTGAGGGTGGAATCGCGTTGCAGGGCGTGAGCGTTCATGGCCGGTCTCCGAAAATCAACTGCCCAGATGGTCGTCCGGGATATTCAAGCGAATGCCCATGCGCAGGCCTTCCTGCAGGATGTGCCGGCGCATTTCGGCACTGGCCAGGGCGCTGTTCTTGTTGCGGATGGCGCGTACCACGGCTTCGTTCTCTTGCAGGCGTTCGGCCAGGTGCTCCGGGGAGTTACGCAACACCTGGGCGCTTTGCTTGAGCGCGGTGCTGGTTTGCTGCACCACGTTCTGGAAGATCGGGTTGGAGGTCAGGGCGAACAGTTCTTCATGGAAGTCGATATAGGCGTTCATGCCGGCTTCGGCATCGCCGGCATCCAGGGCTTCGCGCATGTCCATCAGGGTCAGGCGCAGTTGGCCGATTTCCTTGCTGCTGATCGATTGGGCCACCAGGCCGACGATGAAAGGTTCGAGGGTGTAGCGCAGTTGCAGGATGTCCTCGAGGCTGGCATCGGCCACGGCGTCGCTCGATTGCGGCTCGTTGACGCTGGTTTCCAGCACGACCACGCCTTTGCCCGGCATGGAGCGCACCAGGCCGAGGGTCTCCAGCACGATCACAGCCTCACGCAGGCTCGGGCGGCTGATGCCCAGCTGTTCGGCCAGTTCGCGTTGACCGGGCAGCATTTCACCGCGGCGCCACTGGCCTCGCGCCAAGGCGGCGCGCAGTTTTTCTACCACTGAATTGACGACGGTTGAGGTGCTGATCACGTCGAAGGCTCCTTGATGTTGCTCATACAGTATTCAGTCTGGCGAAGGTCCAATGTGGGAGCTGGCTTGCCTGCGATAGCGGTGGGTCAGCACCCAATGTATCGCCTGACACTCAGTCATCGCAGGCAAGCCAGCTCCCACATTGGATGGTTGTTGTCCTAGAACTCCTGATGCGCCGGCAGCACCGGCTTCTTGGCCTGGAAGGCATAGCCTTGCTGGCCGTCGAGCACCTTGTTGGCGCGCTGGATATCAATGTCTTTTTCCCAACGGGCAATCGCCACAGTGGCGACGCAGTTGCCGATCAGGTTGGTCAGCGCACGGCCGATGCCCATGAACCAGTCCACCGCCAGCACCAACACCAGGCCGACTACCGGAATCGCCGGAATCGCTGTGAGCGTTGCCGCCAGGATCACCAACGCCGAGCCTGGAATGCCATGGGCGCCCTTGGAGGTGATCAACGATACCAGGAGGATGGTTAGCAAGTCGGTCATCGACAGCGGCGTGCCGGTGGCGTTGGCGATAAAGACGATGGCCAGGGTCAGATAGATCGAGAAACCGTCGAGGTTGAACGAGTATCCGGTGGGGATTACCAAACCCACGGTGGAGCTGCCAATGCCCAAATGTTCCAGCTTGCGCATGATCTGTGGCAACACCGCATCGGACGACGCGGTGCCCATCACGATCAGCAGTTCTTCGCGCAGGTACTTGAGCAGCGGCAACATGCGCAGGCCCGACAGGCGCATCACCAGCCCGAGGATCACCGCCACGAAGGCAAAGCAGGTCAGGTAGAAAAGCCCCACCAGGCTGCCCAGGTGTTGCAGTGAGTCCAGGCCATAGGTGCTGGTGGTGAAGGCGATGGCACCGAATACGCCAATCGGCGCCAGGCGCACGATCATGCCCATGATGCGGAAGATCACATGGCTCAATTCGTTGATCAGTCGCGAAATCCCGCTGGCCGCTTCGCCCACCAGGTTCAGCGCGCTGCCGAACAGTACCGAAAACAACAGCACTTGCAGCACGTTATTGTCGGCAAAGGCGCCGACTACCGAGTTGGGGATCAACTCCATCAGAAACTGGCTGGTGCCGCGGATGTGCTGGCCCTTGTCGGCCAGTTCATTCAAACCGGCGGAAGAGAGTTGCTCCAGATGAATATTGGCGCCGCTGCCGATGCCGGTGCTGAATGCCATGATCAGGCCGAGCACCAGGGCGACGGTGGTCAGCATCTCAAAATAGATCACCGACTTGAGGCCGATGCGTCCGACCTTCTTCAAGTCGCCCGCGCCGGAAATACCGCTGACCACCACGCAGAACACGATCAGGCCGATCAGCATTTTGATCAGCTTGATAAAGCCGTCACCCAAGGGTTTGAGTTGCGAGGAGAATTCGGGAAGGGCCAGGCCGCAGGCGATGCCGAGCATCAGGCCAATCACGACTTGCAGGAAAATCGAACGCGAGCACCATCTGAGCATGGGAGGGATCTCTATTCGGTGCCCTGGTGGTTCCAGGGCTTAATTGTTGTGGTCTTACCGGTAAGTCCAGTGCGGGGCCAGTCTACGCTCGGTTTTTTTCAAATCACAAGTAAATATTTGGCGGTTGGCAGGTCCCGGTCTGACCAGTTGGTCGGTAAGTACGATGCTTGAGCGGTTGGCGGGGATTAATTTTTTTTGCGTATCATCGTCCTCGGCATACGAGGTGATGGATGGACCAATCAGGGCTGACAACCGACGAAGCAGGGCGCATGTATTGCGCCTGGCGCACTGCAGCGCCTGCTTACCTGCATTACCACGACCACGAATGGGGCGTGCCGGTGGCGGATGACATCGCCTTGTACGAGAAGATCTGCCTGGAGGGCTTTCAGGCGGGGATGGCGTGGATCACCATCCTGCGCAAGCGCGAAAACTTTCGACAGGCGTTCGAGGGTTTTGATTTTCGCCGGGTGGCGCACTACGGTGAGGCGGACATCGAGCGGTTGATGAGCGACCCGGGCATCGTGCGCAATCGCGCGAAGATCGTCTCGGCCATCAACAACGCGCGCCGGGCCTGTGAACTGGTGGAGGAGACCGGTTCGCTGGCGCGCTGGCTGTGGGCGTTCGAACCCGACGCGCAAGAGCGGCCGGCAGTGGTGGACATGGCTTACTGGACGGCCAATCCGACCTCAGCGGCTTCGGTGCGCTTGTCCAAAGCCCTGAAGAAACGCGGCTGGACCTTTGTCGGCCCGACCACGATGTATGCGTTGATGCAGGCGATGGGGATGGTCAATGATCATCTGGAGGGTTGTGAGTGCCGCCCGCGCATTGAACACCAGCGCAACCTGTTCAAACGTCCCTGAATCACTGGCAGAGCAGGTTAAAAACTGTGGGAGCCAGCTCCCACATGGGTTTTGTGGTGTTGCTGATTACTTGGGAAGTGGGGTAAGTACCTCAGCCTTGTCATCCAGCACCATCACCACCAGCAGCTTGGCCGGTTGGGTCTGGCTGGCATTGCTTGACTCAAAATGCCGCGAGCCGGCCGGTTCGTAGAACGATTGCCCGGCTTTGTAGGTGATCGCCTTTTCATCATTGACCCGCGAGGTGATCTCGCCTTCGAGCACATAAGCCACGGCGGTGCCGGTGTGGCTGTGGGGCACGGTGGCCTGGCCGGGGGCGTAGTCCACGGTGAGCATGATGGTTTTCTTGCCCGGCACGTTGGTCAAGGCGTGCTCTTGCAGCACCTTGAGCGTTTCCTTGTTGTAGACCGGGTCGTGGGCAAATGCACTGAGGGAGGCGAGCATCAGTGTGGCAGCGAACAAGCGTTTCATGATGAGGGTTCCATCGGGTGAAAGACCGCTTCACCCTACGCCGCCGAGGGCTGGCCACCAATGACCAATGCGCCGGAAAACCGCCTACCCAATCTGCAGGAGAATATCCCGCACCTTGTCCAGCGCCGGGTCGATATCCAGTGTCTCGATGGCGCCGAACCCCAGAATCAGCCCCGAGCGCACCGGGCGGTCGTGAAAAAACACGTCCAAGGGATATAAACCCACCTCGACCTGACGCGCCCGTTCCATCAGCAATGGAATATTCACCGGCACCTTGCACAGGGCCGCCAGGTGAAAGCCCGCCACCGTCGGTACTGCCTCGAACCACGGCGACAGATCGCCCGCCAGACGCTGCAGGATGCGTTCGCGACGCCCCGCGTAGACGCCGTGACAGCGGCGAATATGTTTGAGCAGGTAGCCTTCGCTGATGAACTTGGCCAGTGCCCACTGCGGCAAGGTAGCGCTGTGCTGGTCGGTCAATTGCTTGGCCTTGAGCACAGCACCATAAATGGCCGGCGGCAGCACCGCATAGCCCAGGCGTAGCTCCGGCGACAGGGTTTTGGAAAAGGTGCCGACGTAGGTGACCACGCCGCGGGTATCCATGCTTTGCAGGGAGTCGGTGGGACGGCCTTCGTAACGGAATTCGCTGTCGTAATCGTCTTCGATGATGATCGCGCCGAGCGCAATGGCGCGGTCCAGCAGGGCCTCGCGCCGCGCCTGGCTCATGGGCATGCCAAGGGGGAATTGGTGCGACGGCGTCACATAGATCAGGCGGGTGCCATCCGGGATCTGGTCGACCTGCAGGCCCTGTTCGTCGACGGCAACACTGGCGACGCGGGCGCCCATCGCGACGAACAATTGGCGTGCGGGGCTGTAGCCAGGGTCTTCCATCGCGACCAGGCTGCCAGGTTCAAGCACCACGCGGGCAAGCAGGTCCAGCGCCTGTTGTGCACCGTTGGTGACTACGATATCGCGGGCGCCGCATTTGACCCCACGGGAAAATGCGATATGCCCGGCGATGGCTTCGCGCAGGGCGGGCACTCCTTCTGGCTGGCTGTAAAAACCATTGTTCTGGGCGATGCGACGCAACGCATCCTGGGTGCAACGCCGCCATTCATCCTGGGGGAATTGGTGGCGTGTCGTCGCGCCGCCGATAAATTCGTAGCGCAGGATCTCCTCGCGGGCGGGGTGGCCCATGGGTGAGGGCAGTGCCGCCCATTTACCCAGGTTGGCAGCACACGCCAGGTCGGTGGCGGTTTGCACGCGGCCGGGCTGTGGCGCCCACGCATTGACGAAAGTGCCGCGGCCGATCTTGCCAACCAGCAGGCCCTCGTAGGTCAAGGTGGCGTAGGTGTCCGACACCGTCTTGCGCGAGATGCCCAGTTGTTCGGCGAGCAGTCGGCTGGGGGGCAGTTGTGCGCCTGCCGACAGCTGCCCGGTGGCGATGGCTTTGCGCAACTGCTGGTAGAGCTGTTCGGCCAGGTCCTTGCGGCCATTGATTACCACGTGCAGTTCCATGTTTCATCCCAAGGCTTCACTCCGCGCCAAGATTACTCGCTTGCGGTGCGGGCTCAAAATATCTGTGAGTCAGTCGCCCCTGCGTATAAGCATCTACCGTCGCCTGGCTATTACCGGCCACCATGATTTCCCCTATTGCAGGCACCGATTGCCTGCCGCCCGCGTTATTCAACGTGATGGCATAGGGAGCCGGATTCATGACGACATCGAAAACACATACTAAAAAGAGGCGCGAGACCTTGCTCGCCCTGGACCAGAGCCTGGGACCGCTGGTGGTTGGCGAGTTGACTGTCTCGCGTATAGACCTGGCCGCCATGGGTGCCCAGGTGGCGGGAAAACCGGTCAAGACCCATCGTCTGGCGGTACGCGAGGCAGATCAGACGCTGCTGGATTCAATTCGGTTCTCGGCGTCCAGACTGCAGGGTTATCTTCGCGGGAGTAGTTCTGTCAGTGACAGCAGTGCCGCTGTGTTGTTTGAATTCGCGGCGTTGCGCTCTACACAAGCTGCGCCTTTACTGGTGGTCAAGTCGGGAGACGACAATCCCGGTGCAGTGGGCAAGCTCGATAGGCTGTTACGTTCAGTGCAGAAAACCAATCTCAACCAAGCGGTGCAGTTGGAGGGAATGCCTGGTTGGGTCGAGCCGAAGAAAAGCCGAAGCTTGGCGGTAATGGGCGCCGGGCTTGAGGTTTACGGGTACTACAGTGCGATCAATGCGTTGGCCGAAGCGATCAAGACCGGCGATATCAATGAGGCGGTAGTCACAGGCGCAGAGTTGTTTGCCAACCTCACGGGCACGGCATTGGAGTTGGCGCTGGAGCACTTGGGCAGACGACTGCTGGAAAACGGGCATAAGGTGTTAGCAGGTTTCAGCGCCAGTTCTCTTGGCCAGATCCTGCGACGGGGCGCCGGCCTGTTCGCTCTGGTGCTGACGTTGCCGTTTGACTATCACAATGCCAAGCAATCGCTGCATAAGGCGGCGAACAGCACTGGCAAGGAAGCGCTTGATCATTACGTCAACGCCGGCTTCAGTATCGTGAGCGCCAGCGTCAGTGTGGCCCTGGGGGTTGCAGCGTTGGCTGGATTCGGCGTGGCCGGCCCGCTGGGTATTGCCGCCGCCGCCGTATTGATGTTTGGCGCGCAACTCTATGCGGCGGTTCGTCAGGTGGATGAAATTGATGACTATATCGAGCTGAGTGTTTTCGAGCGGCTGCACACGGGCTGGTTGGCATTTCAGGGCAAGGAACCGGAGAAAGAAATACGTGAGCGGTTCGCCCTGGCCAGGATGGAAAATTGGTATGCGCAGCACCTGACCAATCAGGCCGAGACCTGGCTCAGGGGGGCGCTCAGAGGCACCGTACAGGCGGTAGTCAATGGTGGGTTTGAGGTGCGGCTGAGCCCGGTCCGGCATTGGAAGCATCGATGGAACGAAGCCGAGGGTGAGGATCCCTACATCGACACCACCGAGCCGATGGTCGTCGACCAGAATGATCAAATAGATGCTTCCAGCGCCTCGGTTGGCCGTCTGCCTGGTGTGGTGCTTGGTCAGGGTGATGCGAATTCCGCGGTGCTTTGGCGGTTGGGGGGCGGCAATGACGATGTCAAAGGCTTCGCTGAGATCCCCAATATTTTTCAGTTCGGTGAAGGCCAAAAGCAGCTGACCGGTGGCGCCAGGGACGACGTATTCAGCTATAACATGCCGACGGGCACACTGGACGAGGCCGACGCACATCGCCCGGCCAGTCAGCTGCGTGGCGAGGCAGGCAGCGATACGCTCTACCTGTCCAACTCGGCAATCTATGAGCACCAGACGCAGGGTTATGCCATCGACCTGCAGGCGGGCACCGTCGTGCGGCGCAAAGATATCGACAAACCGCTGCCTCATCACTCGATCAGCCTCGACTCGATAGAAAATATCGCCACGCCAGCCGGGGTTGCCAGCCAAGTCAAGGGTTCGGAACAGGCCAATACGATAATCGCAAACGGCGATGGCGATCGGATCGAGGCCGCGCAGGGCAATGATACGGTGATCGTGCTGGGTTCCAACGCCTGGGTGGACGGCGGAGCGGGCAAGGACCGTTATGTTCTGGCCACCAACCGCGGCACGGTCTCGCTATACGAGCAGGACTGGGCGGAGGGTGCCGTGATCGAGATGCGCTGGCCTCTCTCGGCTATCGCCCATTGGGGCATCCAGGGGTGTGCGTTGGTCATTGTGGTCTGGCGGGGCGTTAATGGCGAACTGCCGCAGCACGTGATCAAGCTTGAGCAGCTCTATACGCAAGGTGATGACCGGCGCTGGTTGAACAAGCACAGCCTGCTGTTTCTCACGGAGGACGGCTACATGCTTGAGCCGATTCTCGAACCGACATTGGTTGGCAACGAGGACGCCGACGTAACCGTCGCCGTGAGAGCGGGTGGCCAGGACGTCAGCCTGGACAGGGTGTTGAACGCCGGAACGTTCGTGGTGCCCCATGGGCGTTCGACCCGCTGTTTCATCGAACGTGGGCCACACAGAAAGGTGGTCGAAGTTCGCCTTAAAAGCGACGCGACTGCTTGCGTGTTGTACGTGGATTATTCGTCGCAGGAGATTCTCCAGGTATTGGCCGGTTACCGTGTGACCCTACGCAGGTTGGTTCACTTCGATTCGCTGACCTATAGCGACGTGAAATTAACCATCAGTTTCACCGACGGCAGTCAGTTGGTGCTCTGCGAATATGCCAGTGATCGATCCTCGATACGCACCAACGTGACGTCAAACATCATCGCGGTCAGCCTCAAACTGGACTGCCAGTTTGTACTGGTCATGAATGATGGCGTCTCATACCGGATACAGGCGGCCCAGCAAACCTATAGCCAGGACCGCGCCTCACCAGGTTTCAATACCTTCGATGGCAGCTCGGCATTGGTAAAAAGGCCCGGGATACACGGTTTTTTTCGACCGCATAGCGCCAAGGGGGTCTGGTTGCAATCGTCGCCGCAGAAAGTCGTTATTCCTGCCCCACCGCATTATCAAAAGTCTTACTCGTTGATGGGGCGGGCGTCGACCTATGAAGTGGTGCCCAGCACAGGCTCAACGATCTACCTGTCCACGCCGGGCGCGCTGGCAAAAAAGTCGGACGCATCGTTCTGGCGGATCAATACGGCCAAGCTTGGCGAGCTGATTGAGCGGGCGCACATCGTCTTGATCGAAAACACGCTGACCCTCGGCAGTGTGAAGGTGATGCTGCCCCCCGTGACAGACCCTTCGGTACCGCTGGAACAAGTCAGCGTACTCACCAAGCAGGGCGAGCAATACGACATCCGCCAGGACCTGGGGGGCATCTATCTCGCGCAATTGGATGCCTCCCCTTATCAGACTGTAGCCGAGGTCTGGGAAGCGTTGCGGCGCTCTCGCCAGTGGTCAACCTTGATGGCGCATAAACTGCGCGTTATCGGCTTGGAGCTGAGCGACGGCACGGTGTCAGGCGTTCATTACGATTCAGGCCGAGATTGCTGGGGGGCGGATGTTGATCCGCTGCGTACCGTAACGTCTGCGCACTTGCGGTTCAGCGGTGTTGACCCAGTCTGATTGATCATTAAAAGGGATTTTTTATTTATGCAGCAAAAACCGCAATCGCCCAGAACTGCCGGCCGACCCTCTGGGCGTGCCGGTGACGGTGCCGACACTGTCATGGTCAGGGACTATGGCCGCCCGACCAGTACCACTCAGCCGGCGTATCAAGGCGCGCAGCGCACGCGATACCGCAATGGTGGTTTGCTTGGGGTCCCGCAAATAAGTGCTTTGGATCTGCCTGGGCCGCCAGCGCCAACGGCTGTATGGGTGACAGGCGATACGCTTGGAGCCGTCAATGCCGAGGGTATGCATGATGTGAACGGCCGCAGTTACGTCAATCTGGATACCGGGCAAACGGTGCAAGTGATCCATCAGCCGGCCAGTGGTACTTATCACCCGCGCTTGGCGCATCAACTGGCTGCCGGCTCAGCTGTGGTACAGAGGGTTGGGAATACTTCAACCTGGGCAAACGTGACGACCGCAGCGCATTCCAGTGTTCCGATAGTCACGCCAGTGACGATGCCAACACCCGGGCCGCGAGATCCGCAGTGGGATCTGCAGCTCTACGATGCGCGAGGTGCTGGTGCAGCGACGGGGACTCCTATCCCGGGGAAAAAACAGTACGTCATTGGCGGGCAAAACTACTACGGTGATGAACTGTTTTCGTTGGACCACTACAAGGCAGGCGATAACAGGCTCTACATGCAGAATGCGAGTGGTGTGTTGCAGCCTCGCGGCTCCATCAGCGAAGACGGGATGATTCAGCTCTCTGGTGACCCGGCCGTCGCCTATTTGGAGGTGGGGAGCGTGCTGGTTCGCGTCGAGCTTGATAGCACGAGAAATAAATACCAACTGATCCCGAATGGTTCCAACAGCGCGCCGGGTATTTACCTGGATACTGGCGGCAGCCGGGCATCGTGGGTGCCCGAAATGCGCCTGGACAGCATCGGCGCAATCATTAACGCCGCCCGAAAATCGCTGGGCTACTCCGGTGTTACCAGTGATATGAGCCAGGGCTTGATGTCGACCGTGGACAAGCAGACGTACTGCTATATGCGCCAATATGCGCGGCAGATGATTGCATTCGATAACCCGCGTATCCGCAACGCGCCCGTGCAGCAGCGAGATCGCATGATTGATGCACACATCTGGACCCATGGCTACCCGTATGAGCGCCTGTTGCTCGGGATGCACGCCAGGGCTGAGGGCGTCGCACTACCACCGGGTGTTGTGCAGTTTGATGCGTTTCAAGGCATGGCCACCGTGGCGGCTCGTCGTGAGGGAACGTTCAATCTAGAGGCCGTTGCCGTCAATGATCAGCTTCATTATCCCTATCGCGGCAGGCGCGGGGATGAGCAGGATTTTTTTGATCAATGGAGGGCGTTGGACATTAAGCAGACCAGGCAGCGTGGGGCGGCCAATGAGCAAATGTACCGTGAGTTACTTAAAAATGATGGCTATCGAATCATTCCAGGTGGGACCTACGGCGGCAGCCAGAATGGCTTCGATCTGGTATTCATGGGGCCGGCGGGCGATGTCTATGTGCTTGAAGTCAAACATGCCAAATCCGGCCACGTCAGCATGGCCAGGGTCAATCAGCACTTCCAGATGGAGGATGGCTGGGTCACACGGGTCCTGAGCAAACTGGACAGTCACGATCCAGGTGCCGGGCAGCAGGTTGCGGATGCACTGGCACGTCAACGGCTTTTCAAGGTCATTGGTGCGACCCTGCCAGATGGCAAACTGGTGCTATTTAAGATCGACATGAGCGCTGTACGTGCGCGGTGACAAACAGGCGAGCCCGTTCGCCACCGACAGTGCCGGCGGCTTCAGGACAAGAAGCCACCGTCCACGTTGAGCGAAACGCCCGTGGTGTAGCTCGATGCGTCACTGGCCAGGTACAACACCGCGCCAGCCATTTCGCTGGGGTCAGCCACGCGCTTGAGCGGGATCTGCGCCAGGGCAACTTTCAGGATCGAATCGTTCTTGACCAGTGCCGAGGCGAACTTGGTATCGGTCAGGCCCGGCAGCAACGCGTTGCAACGGATACCGAACGCCGCGCACTCCTTGGCGAATACCTTGGTCATGTTGATCACGGCGGCCTTGGTCACCGAGTAGATGCCCTGGAACACGCCCGGCGAGATGCCGTTGATCGAGGCTACGTTGATGATGCTGCCGCCGCCGTTCTCGCGCATCAGCTTGCCGGCTTCCACCGACATGAAGAAGTAACCACGGATATTCACGTCAACGGTCTTCTGGAATGCGCCCAGGTCGGTGTCCAGTACGTTGCAGAACTGCGGGTTGGTAGCGGCGTTGTTGACCAGGATATCCAGGCGGCCGAACTGTTCACGAATGCCGGCGAACACCTGGGTGATTTGCTCCATTTCACCAATATGGCAGGCGATGGCCGTGGCTTTGCCGCCCTCGGCGATGATCGCATCGGCCACGTGCTGGCAACCCTCCAGCTTGCGGCTGGAGACAATCACATGGGCGCCTTGCTGGGCCAGCAACTTGGCGATGGCTTCACCGATGCCACGGCTGGCGCCGGAAACAAACGCAATCTTGCCATCGAGGTCGAACAGGTTGGTCTTGGACATGAGGGTTCCTTGTAGTTGCACTCAGAGCGCTGATTTGCCGATGACATTCAGGCTCATCTGCTCCAGCAGTTTGTTCATGTGGATGAACTGCGCGAAGCGTTTGTCCTGGGTCTGGCCATGGAAGAAGCGGTAGTAGATCTGCTGCACAATCCCGGCCAGACGGAACAGGCCGTAGGTGTAATAGAAATCGAAATTGTCGATCTGGATGCCGGAGCGCTCGGCGTAGTAGTCGACAAACTGGCGGCGGGTGAGCATGCCGGGGGCGTTGCTCGGCTGGCGGCGCATCAATTGCACCGGCGCCGGGTCCGCGGCCTCGATCCAGTAGGCGAGGGTGTTGCCCAGGTCCATCAGCGGGTCGCCCAGGGTGGTCAGCTCCCAGTCCAGCACCCCGATGATCTGCATCGGGTTGTGCGGGTCGAGGATCACGTTGTCGAAGCGGTAGTCGTTGTGCACGATGCTGGAGGTGGGGTGGTCGGCAGGCATCTTGTCGTTGAGCCAGGCGCGTACCGCCTCCCATTTTGGCGCATCGGGCGTCAGGGCTTTTTCATAGCGCTCGCCCCAGCCGCGAATCTGCCGCGCCACATAGCCTTCGGGCTTGCCCAGGTCGGCCAGGCCGCAGGCGTGGTAGTCGACCTGGTGCAGTTCGACGAACTTGTCGATAAAGCTCTTGCACAAGGCTTCGGTGCGGGTGGCGTCCAGGCCCAGTTCAGCCGGCAGGTCGGAACGCAGGATGATGCCGTTGACGCGCTCCATCACATAGAACTCGGCGCCGATCACCGATTCATCGGTGCAGTGCACATAAGCCTTGGGGCAGTACGGGAAGCCATCTTTGAGCTGGTTGAGAATGCGGTATTCGCGGCCCATGTCGTGGGCAGACTTGGCCTTGTGACCAAACGGCGGGCGACGCAGCACAAATTCCTGGTCGGGGTATTCCAGCAGGTAAGTCAGGTTCGACGCGCCACCAGGGAACTGGCTGATTTTGACGGTACCGCTCAGGCCCGGAATATGAGCTTTGAGGTAGGGATCGATCAGGCTGGCATCAAGTTCTTCGCCTGGGCGAATCTGGGTCGATTGGTCGTTCAGCGCCATGCTTATCCCTTCTGCTTATTCTAAAGGCCTTGGACTATTTCCTAATCTAATGCGCATAGCCGCCCAGCGACAAGGTCGGGGCGGTTTAATAGGTTAGCGTGTTGAAGGGTGATCAGCGTGCCTGATTGGTCATTTTGCGGGCGCTGGCAAGGTCACCGGTGTAAGCAAGGGGCGGCCGGCAAAGTATTCCACCAGGTTATCAGCGACGCGCTGCACCGTGTCATGGGCCGCTTCCGGGGACAGGCCGGCCACGTGGGACGTCAGTACGGTATTGCTCAGGCGCTTGAGGGCATCGGGCACTGCAGGCTCATCGTCAAACACGTCCAGCGCGGCACCGCCGATGCGGCGCTGCTCCAGCGCGGCGACCAGGTCGGCGGTCACCACTACGCTGCCGCGGCCGATGTTGACTAGAAAACCGTGCGGCCCCAGGGCGTCCAGGGCGTGACGGTCGATCAGGTGACGGGTGCTGGCACCGCCGGGCGTAGCCAGCACCAGGAAATCCGAGGTACGCGCCAGCTCGACAGCCGTCGCACAGTAGGTGTAATCCACGTCATCGCGGGGTTGGCGGTTGTGATAACTCACCTCCATGCCGAACCCCAGGGCGGCGCGCCGGGCAATCTCCATCCCCACCGCACCCAGCCCGAGAATCCCCAGGTGTTTACCGCTCAGGGAAGGGCGCATCACTTTCGGCCATTCCCCGCGCCGCACCGCCGCATCCGTCTGGGGAACGCCACGTACCAGCGACAGCAGCAACGCCATGGCATGGTCGGCCACCGACGGCGCATTCACCCCGGCGCCGTTGGTCACCACGATCCCACGATTGCTCGCGGCCTGCAGGTCCACGTGTTCGTAGCCGGCACCGATCACGCAGATGATTTCCAACAACGGCAGTGCCGCGATTTCATCGGCGTACAGCCCCAGCGGGCCACGGGTCAGCACGGCCTTGATCTGCCCACCGTGCAACTTTATCGCCTGAGCGCGTTCGGCGGGCGTCGGCGCCAGAATCACATGAAAGTCATTGCTCTCGATGATTTGCAGGTACTCGTTGATGGTTTCAACCAGGACCAGAACGGTGGTGGGCATGGGGCAGCTCTCCGGTGAGTTCGATGCTCGGAGTATGCTGCATTTTTGTTGCGCGAAATGCCGAGGGCCCGAGAAAGCGCCACTGATTTTGCGAAAAGTGCCAGCGTCTCGGCGAGCGGGAGACGCTGTTTGCACGCGGGCGAATTATTTAGCAGGTGCGGGCTTGCGTACCTTGCTCTGTTCGGCCGCTACGATGTCCATGTAATCGTAGGTAGGAAAGAACTCTGTCCTGAAGGGCCCCCATGCAGAGCGTTCGATGGCGAGATTGACCTCCCGCAGGCGCGAGGCGGGGAAGCGTAGAACGATGACGTGGCCGATCCCCATGGCGATGGTCCAACTGACGATCTCTACCCCTTCAGGAGGGAATACTTTAAAGAGTTCCTGTTCGGTGAGTTTTGTTCTTATTTCGTTCAAGTTGCGAGATTGGTCATGTTTGAGGAAAACGGTCAGCAGCACCGCATTGTCAGCGCTGATGGCGACAGGTTTTCCTGATGTGGAAGCCTGCGCATGAAGGCCGCCTGCAACAAGGGTAGAGAACAATAAAACAGACGCCAATAAAGGCTTTAATAGCGTTTTCATTGAGTGAGGCCTTTTATGAGTATTGTCGCTACTCGTGGGGTGAGTGTTGAGGGTTAGTGGGTGGGGGTGGTTTTTACTGATCCGGTATAGGGCGCATGAACCACATGTATTCGAACAAGAGGGTTGGCGTCGATCATGTCGCGCGGAACTTCACGAGAATAAGTGAACTCCTGATTGTTCAACGTCTCAAGTTTTCTGACGATGGTTCTCGTTGCACCTTTATCGGGTATCAGGATATGGTTTTTCTTGTCCCCTGTTACCATGAAGTAACCGCCGCCGCCGTTGTCATATTTTGATAGCCCGGTATCGGTGTAGAAAAATTCGTAGCGATTACGTTCAGGGTCCCACGCTGATATTCCAACGACACCTGGGTACTTGTCCTTTACATCGATCTCTGGGGCGCCTTCTATATAAACTTTTGTCGTCAGCCAGCGGGGGGATGTGCCCAGGGCACTTGCGTCGGAGTTTTCTACTGCCGGTTGTGCTTGGCTGGCCAATGGGCTGAGCATTCCGGTGGCAAGTATCAGTGAGAAAATAAGGTTGTGTTTTTTCATCAAGTCGCTCCTGGCGAGTGAGGTTTTTAATTCTGCTGTCGTGGGTTTAGAGGACTTTGTTTTTTGAGCTGAGCTGGAATATAGACGTGATAGGAGGGGGTCTCAATGCTTGGGAAAACCCCTGTAACAAAAGTCGCAATAATTAGAGTTTCAGTCCAGATGCGTTGATTAACTGTCTGTAAGAGCATTCTTATATGTAAGAGTGCGTAATTTTAATTGACGTTGGGTTTCTGTCAGCGGCTTGCCACTGGAGAACTCTGAGCGACTGGGTTTGTTTAAACACAGCTTCGCCGGCCTTGCGTGATCGACCCTCCCAATGCCACCCGGCAGGGGCACTCGTGAGGTGGGTAAA
Organism: Pseudomonas sp. PA-1-6B; assembly: GCF_021609545.1. NCBI lineage: Bacteria > Pseudomonadati > Pseudomonadota > Gammaproteobacteria > Pseudomonadales > Pseudomonadaceae > Pseudomonas > Pseudomonas sp. PA-1-6B. The sequence continues at coordinate 1,711 of NZ_WJZM01000014.1, read as the reverse complement.
GGCGGTGCGCATCTGGCGTTGACTCAACTGAGCTGCCCATGGACCGCCTTCCAGCCTTTGCACTGCATTGCCGTTCCTCAGCTAAGTCTTTGCTTATTCACAAGAATCCCGGACAATCGCGCCCCTGTTAAGGTCAGGGCGCTGCCTGTCAGGTTTTTCTGACTCGTCCTGGCCGTGTGAATGCGGAGATCCGACCGGATGAATGATCAGGCCAATAGCGTCGACGAACGCTATGCAACGACACCTGCAACGCTCACAAGCTGGAGCCGCCAGGACACCACCTGGATGCTCGGGCTGTTCGGTACCGCCATTGGCGCCGGTACTTTGTTCTTGCCGATCAACGCGGGCCTGGGGGGCTTCTGGCCGCTGGTGATCCTGGCGGTGCTGGCCTTCCCGATGACGTTCTTTGCCCACCGTGGGCTGACCCGTTTCGTGCTGTCCGGCCGCGAAGGTTCCGACATCACCGACGTGGTGGAAGAGCATTTCGGTATCAAGGCCGGTGCACTGATCACCTTGCTGTACTTCTTTGCGATCTTCCCGATCCTGCTGATCTATAGCGTGGCGCTGACCAATACCGTCAGCAGCTTCATGGAGCACCAACTGCACATCCTGCCGCCGCCCCGGGCGATCCTGGCGTTTGTATTGATCCTCGGCCTGCTCGCCGTTGTGCGCTGCGGTGAACAGGTGATCGTCAAGGCCATGAGCCTGATGGTGTACCCGTTTATTGTGGCCTTGCTGTTCCTGGCGGTGTACCTGGTGCCGCACTGGACCGGCGGCATCCTCAGCACCGCCAGTGAAGTCCCCGCGCCTTCAGCCTTGCTCAACACGCTGTGGCTGGCGATTCCGGTGATGGTGTTTTCGTTCAACCATTCGCCGATCATCTCGGCCTTTGCGGTGGACCAGAAGCGCCAGTATGGCGCTCACGCCGAGGAGCGCAGTTCGCAGATCCTGTCCCGCGCGCACTTGCTGATGGTGGCGATGGTGCTGTTCTTCGTGTTCAGTTGCGTGCTGACCCTGTCGCCCGCGCAGTTGGCGGAAGCGAAAGCGCAAAACCTGTCGATCCTGTCGTACCTGGCCAACCACTTCGATAACCCGACGATTGCCTTTGCCGCACCGTTGATTGCGTTCGTGGCGATTGCCAAGTCGTTCCTGGGCCACTACATCGGCGCCAGCGAGGGCCTCAAGGGCCTGGTGGTCAAGACTGGCCGCCGTCCGGCACCCAAGACCCTGGACCGCATGACCGCCGCCTTCATGCTGGTGGTGTGCTGGATCGTCGCCACGCTTAACCCGAGCATCCTTGGCATGATCGAGACTCTGGGTGGGCCGGTGATTGCGTCGATTCTGTTCCTGATGCCGATGTACGCCATCCGCAAAGTGCCGGCCATGGCCAAGTACCGTGGGCAGGCGTCGAATGTGTTTGTGACTGCAGTTGGCCTGGTTGCCATTACGGCATTGGTGTATTCGCTGATTGCTTGAGCCCTGATGCGGTCTATCTGACTGCACGGCTCTAAAAGTGTGGGAGCTGGCTTGCCTGCGATAGCGTTGTATCAGTCACTAGAGAGGTGATTGAACTGACGCCATCGCAGCATAGGTATCTACACAACTTCGGCACGACGCTAAATCTGTGGCGAGGGAGCTTGCTCCCGTGACGGCCTGGCAGCCGACACAGATATAACTGATGCCCCGCGATCCAATGTGGGAGCTGGCTTGC
>NZ_WJZM01000138.1:0-504 GCF_021609545.1 Pseudomonas sp. PA-1-6B | reverse complement strand
AATGTGGGAGCTGGCTTGCCTGCGATAGCCATAAGTATCTACACAACGCTGTAACGGTCGACGGTAACCACGATGCGAAGCGAGTCGCTTTTGATCTTGATCTGCTTTTGATCTTAGGCGCCCCGTTAAACCACGCTGGCCGAAATTCGACAGTGATTTGGGGGGTAAACCGGCAGGGATGCCGGTTTAGCCGCCCCGCGCCATGGATGGCGCGTGGCGGCGGCCCCCCAAATCACTGGCGGATTACGGGTACACCGAGCCTAGGCGAGGTGCCGAGTGGTGGGGCAAGAGCCCTTTTGGTTACTTTTGGGGCTCTTTTCCAAAAGTGACCCGCTGTCAGAGCGGAACCCTAAGTGGCCGTTACCGCAGGAATGGATATGCACTCGGTATAACAGCGTAGGCTTTCCAGGCCGCCATCGCAGGCAAGCCAGCTCCCACAATTTGATCGCGGGGCGTCAGGTAGATATGCGCTGGCCGCCGGGGCCGTCACGGGAGCAAGCTCCC
>NZ_WJZM01000137.1:0-510 GCF_021609545.1 Pseudomonas sp. PA-1-6B | reverse complement strand
CCTTGTCGACAATCGGCTTGGGCATCGTACGCTTGATCTGACCCACCACGATCTGCAACCGCAGGGACTCCTGCGGGCGGCCGTCGGGCCGGGTGTGGGCATAAAACACGTCGGTCAGGTGGCCGTCGAAACGCAGCAGTTCCTCGCGGTATATCGTAAACAACAAATCCCCACCGGCCGTGGGCGGAATATCGTCGACTTCGCGGCCGATGCGATGTTCGATGGTGTTATCGGCGCTGCTGACCCGGAAGATGACTTCGATATAACCGTCCTTCGGCCAGCTCCCTTGAAGGGGGAAGCGTACAGTCGCGTTGACATCCGGCTCGATATGGCCGCCCAGGTCCTCGTCTATCGTCGGTGCCGGCCACCTGACGACTTGCCCCACGACGTCCAGATAGAGCTTTTCGGAAGGCTGTTGCACCGCGCCATTCTGATACAGGGCATGCACACTCGCGCGGCCTTCGGCAATCGCGCTCACCAGCGCGTTGGGAACCTCAAAGGTATAAAGGC
>NZ_WJZM01000136.1:0-523 GCF_021609545.1 Pseudomonas sp. PA-1-6B | reverse complement strand
GGCGCACTACCAACTTGCCTTCGGCGCGTACGGTGCTGCTCTTCTCCAACGGGTAGCACTTGCCGCCCACGGTGTTGCTCTTGATGCCTTTCGCGGCGCCAGCCCCATCACCCTTGGTGGTCGGCACTAGGCTCTTGTCGAACACCACCACCGGTTTACCGTTGGCACGTACCGATTTGGCCACGCCGGTGGCAGTTCTCAGTTCAGCCGTGACGGGGTAGGGCACCGGTGGTATGGCGCTGCCCATCGGCGTCTTGCACACATCCGGGACGATGCTGACGACTTTCCATCTGCCCTGCTTACGGGCGATGACGTTATCGGCCATGTCAGAGCACCTCCTTGTTCATGCGCTTGATTAGCGGTGCGCTCGGATCGGTCTCGAAGCGCGCTTCCAAGACGCGAATGCCCAGATGATTGGGCAGGCTGATGCGATGGGTCAGCGCTAATGTCATGGCCTCGGTGTCGATACGCAGGGTGTCGGTGAGCATGGGCAGTGGCAGCATGGCGCCGCTGTGCAGGCGCA
>NZ_WJZM01000135.1:0-530 GCF_021609545.1 Pseudomonas sp. PA-1-6B | reverse complement strand
TAATCAGATGCGCGGCTTACTGCTGGAGCAGGGAGTATCCATGCCCCAAGGCGAAATGGCCATCAGCCAACGTATCCCGCGAATACTGGAAGACGCCACTCAGCCATTACCCGATTTGCTGCGCGAATTAATCGCCGAACTGTTAGTTGAATGGGTTCATTTGGGCGACCGCGTCAACGTGTTGACCGGTCGGCTCGAAACAGCGGCGAAGAACGATGAGACAGCCAAGCGATTGATGACGGTGCGCGGAGTCGGTCCGATCATAGCCACAGCGCTGATGGCCAAGCAGACTGAGCCTGAACGCTTCGCCAATGCTCGACAGTTCGCCGCCTACTTCGGGCTGGTGCCTAGCCAGCACAGTAGCGGAGAAAAAATCCGGCTCGGCAAGATGAGTAAGAAGGGGGATGCGTATTTGCGCAGCCTGGCGGTCCAGGGTGCCCACGCCGTGTTAAGACAGGTGCGACCGGATTCAGAACAGCCAGACGACCAGCGGCTACAGCGTTGGGTATCTCGCCTAGGGCGCAAGGAGG
>NZ_WJZM01000134.1:0-655 GCF_021609545.1 Pseudomonas sp. PA-1-6B | reverse complement strand
CGCCACGCGCCATCCATGGCGCGGGGCGGCTAAACCGGCATCCCTGCCGGTTTACCCCCCAAATCCCTGTCGAATTCCGGCCAGCGTGGTTTAACGGGGCGCCTAAGATCAAAAGCAGATCAAGAGCAAGATCAAAAGCCGCTCGCTTCGCATCGTGGTTACCGGGGGCAGGCTTGCCCCCAAATGTCTCACTGAGCTCCCCCTCAAAAACCGGTCGGCTATAAGGCCGCCGCGCTCTGCTTTTGATCTGAAATCGCCCCGTTAAACCACGCTGGCCGAACGCAGGTTTTGCAGCGTGGGTAACCCGGCAGGACGCCGGGTTAGCCGCACTGGGCCAGGGATGGCCCATTGCGGCGGCCCACGCTGCAATACCTGCGTTCGGGCACACCGAGCCTAGGCGAGGTGCCGAGTGGTGGGGCGAAGGCCTTTTGGTTACTTTTGGGCCTTTCCAAAAGTGACCCGCTGTCAGAGCGGAACCATAGGTGGCCGTTACCGCAGGAATGGATATGTACGCAGACAGACCGCTATCGCAAGCAAGCCAGCTCCCACATCTGGATCGGTGCACACCTCTCAAGACACCACCTCCCCAACCCCAACAACTTCCAACCACCACCTGGCCAACCCCAAAACATTCGGCGCCTTGAGCAACGTAAAG
>NZ_WJZM01000133.1:0-742 GCF_021609545.1 Pseudomonas sp. PA-1-6B | reverse complement strand
CCTCCTTGCGCCCTAGGCGAGATACCCAACGCTGTAGCCGCTGGTCGTCTGGCTGTTCTGAATCCGGTCGCACCTGTCTTAACACGGCGTGGGCACCCTGGACCGCCAGGCTGCGCAAATACGCATCACCCTTCTTGCTCATCTTGCCGAGCCGGATTTTTTCTCCGCTGCTGTGCTGGCTGGGCACCAGCCCGAAGTAGGCGGCGAACTGTCGAGCATTGGCGAAGCGTTCAGGCTCAGTCTGCTTGGCCAACAGTGCTGTGGCTATGATCGGGCCAACTCCGCGCACCGTCATCAATCGCTTGGCTGTCTCATCGTTCTTCGCCGCTGTTTCGAGCCGACCGGTCAACACGTTGACGCGTTCGCCCAAATGAACCCATTCAACTAGCAGTTCGGCGATTAGTTCGCGCAGCAAATCGGGTAATGGCTGAGTGGCGTCTTCCAGTATTCGCGGGATACGTTGGCTGATGGCCATTTCGCCTTGGGGCATGGATACTCCCTGCTCCAGCAGTAAGCCGCGCATCTGATTACCGACTGCCGTACGTCGCCGTATATATCCCTGTCGGGCCCGATGCAGCGCTTGCATTGCGAGCGCCGCCGCACTTTTGACCGGTACGCGTCCAGCACGCAGGATCGCCAACGCATCGTTGCGATCATTTTTCGGACCGCTGCGATGAGTGGCCACATGCTGAGCCGGTAGGATGCGCACTGAATTGCCCTGCGTTTGCAGCAATCGCGCCCA
>NZ_WJZM01000132.1:0-745 GCF_021609545.1 Pseudomonas sp. PA-1-6B | reverse complement strand
TCGCACACACCAGTCGTTCAGCTTCGTCATAGGCGTAGGAAACGATGTTCTGCTCGGTTTCCCAAACGTAGGGCTCACGCCCTTTGGCGCGATGAACCTGGTAGTCCACCGCGACGATGCGGTCCAGTTCATAGCGCAGTAGTAGCGAACGACCAGCACCGTTATCCAGCCGCTCAATCCGCCCGGAACGATCACGGCAAATGCGCAGCCGGTTGTCATACGCATCGCTGATGGTTGTCAGCACACCGTCGCGAAAGTGGTAGAAACGCGAGGCTTGGGCCAGCACCAGTTCATCAGGCGAGGCTCCCAAATAGATCGCCGCTTCGGCCAGGCTATTGGTGATCGCGGGCCGAGAGTCGGTGGGCAAGGGCAGGGTAGTCGAGCGGTTCTCATGGTCGGTCCACACCACCGAATCGCCCGACACCACCAGCCGATGAGCCAGCCCATGACTCCAGCCAAACCCCAACCCACAATCCACATCCACCGCACTGGTGCGGTACAGCCGTGTCCACTCAAACGGCAAGATCCCATCCAGCGCGCCGTCGGTAAGGGTCAGCAATTCCTCGCCGGTGACCATCGACACCGGGCAGCCGTTGGTAACGGTCTTGTCCGCTGGCGTCGCCGCATCGCCTTTAGGATTTGAAGCCACAGCCGGCACATCATCCACACGCTCTTTCTGCGTCAGCACTACGTTCTGCCGCGCTCGCCAGCGCATCTGCACCGTGCCTTGCTTCAGCCCTCCCAC
>NZ_WJZM01000131.1:0-826 GCF_021609545.1 Pseudomonas sp. PA-1-6B | reverse complement strand
TTGCCCGTCGCTACCCCATTCTTGGCCGGGATCACCGGAGAACCCGCTCCGGCCGTGCCCACCATCGTCACCTTGATGCTGTCTGTGGTGTACATCGGTGTGTACTCCACCGACACCGTACCGCCGTTTTGTGCATCCAACGGCGCGAGCGTTACCGAGGTGCCAGTGCCACTTGCCTGGGTCAACTTGGGAACAGGGAATTCTGCCGGCAGAGTGTTAACAGTGTATTCCACTATCGGGAAGATGATGGCGTCAGCCTCGGCTTGACTAGATGAAAGCGTCGCCTTGAACTGAAGTTTCAGTTTCGTATCATGACCCAGTTCAAGGAAGTACGAGGCAGCGACGCGTTGATCATAGAAACCATTGCTGAACCACCCAGCAGTCACCGCGTTGCTCGCCAGAGCCCATACCTGCAGCTCATGTACCGATCCATCGGCCTTGAAGCCACTCAATAACATGGCTACCGGTTGGAAGCTCGCGATAAACGGCCATGACCCAACGCGCAGAGTTTTATTGGTAACCGATCCACTCAAATCCAGGACTTTGGTAGCAGCATCCGCTTCATTTATCCGGATCACTGTCTTTGCCAACTCAGTTGTCGGTATCGGCCTCACCGTCACCGTCAACACCTGGGACGATACAACCTTGCCGTTACGGGTTACATCGTACTTAAGGGTGACCGTCTTGTCGGCATTACCGACGTTGGCGGCAATCGCGGCCTTGGTAATATCGAACGTGGCTTTGCCCGTCGCTACCCCATTCTTGGCCGGGATCACCGGAGAACCCGCTCCGGCCGTGCCCACCATCGTCACCTTGATGCTGTCTG
>NZ_WJZM01000130.1:0-848 GCF_021609545.1 Pseudomonas sp. PA-1-6B | reverse complement strand
GCCAACGACTCCGCCGCCATCGTGCGCGCCAAGGCCGCCCTGGACAAACTCGACGTCGCCGAAGGCCTCGCCGAGCTGGAAGGCGCCTCCGCCCGCGTCGCCGTTGACGAAAAGCGCATGATCAACTGCCGCGCCGACCTCAACCAACTCGTGCCTTTCAAGTACGACTGGGCCTGGCAGAAGTACCTCGACGGCTGCGCCAACCACTGGATGCCGCAAGAGGTCAACATGACCGCCGACATCGCGCTGTGGAAAAACCCCGAAGGCCTGACCGACGACGAGCGCCGTATCGTCATGCGCAACCTGGGCTTCTTCTCCACCGCCGACTCCCTGGTAGCCAACAACCTGGTGCTGGCCGTGTACCGCCTGATCACCAACCCGGAGTGCCGCCAGTACATCCTGCGCCAGGCCTTCGAAGAAGCGATCCACACCCACGCCTACCAGTACTGCATCGAATCGCTGGCCATGGATGAAGGCGAGATCTTCAACATGTACCACGAGATTCCATCGGTCGCCAAAAAGGCCGCCTGGGGCCTGAAGTACACCCGCTCGATCTCCGATCCGAAGTTCGAAACCGGCACCGTCGACACCGACAAAGAACTGCTGCGCAACCTGGTCGCCTACTACTGCGTGCTGGAAGGCATCTTCTTCTACTGCGGCTTCACCCAGATCCTGTCCATGGGCCGCCGCAACAAAATGACCGGCGTGGCCGAGCAGTTCCAGTACATCCTGCGCGATGAGTCGATGCACCTGAACTTCGGTATCGACGTGATCAACCAGATCAAAATCGAAAACCCGCACCTGTGGGATGCCGAGATGAAGGAAGAAGCGACCCAGATGATTCTGCA